>DASSJA010000001.1:0-3746 GCA_035691445.1 Burkholderiales bacterium
GATTTTTCAGCGAGGATGCACGGTAGCCCAGGCCGAGCTTCGCGGCGGGGATGCCGAGCCGCGCGTCCTCGGCGGCGATGCGCAGGTCGCTGCACAGCGCGATGTTCACCCCCGCGCCCAGGCAGTAGCCCCGGATCATCGCGATGATCACCTTGTCGCAGCTCTGGAGACGCTCGGCCACCCGGCCGGCGATTTCCTCGTAGTGCTGGATGCCCTCCGCGGTCGAGCGCTGCTTTTCGTACTGCGAGACGTCCGCTCCGGAGACGAAGGCCTTGTCGCCCTCGCCCTTCAGCACGATCACGCGGACCTGGGGATCCTGCTCGAAGCGGTCGAGCGCCTTCGGGATCGCCTCCCACATGTCGATCGAGATTGCGTTCCTGCGGGCCGGGTTGTTGAAGGTCAGCCAGCCGATCGGCCCCTGCTTCTCCGCCACGATGCGCTCGGTGAGGGCGCCCGCGGCCAGCGCGGGCTGCTTCTGGAGGGTGAGGAGCTCTTCCTGGGTCATGGCCTTTGCCGGCGGACAAACCGCGATTGTAAGCTACCTGAAACGCTCTGTTACAGTTTGCCGATAAACCGGTGGCCGCCACGCGCGTTATTCGGCCCGGGAGGCCATTAGAAACTTCAAGGAGGCAGACATGAAAAGAACGGCAACGATCATCGCGGCGGGGGTAGCGAGCCTGTTTTCGCTGGGCGCTTCGGCGCAGACCACGGGCTCGGAAGTGCAGCGCGACGTGAACCAGCAACAGCGCATCGAACAGGGCCTGAAAAGCGGATCGCTCAATACCCGCGAAGCCTCGCAGCTGGAGCGCGGCGAGGCGCGGATCGACCGCATGGAATCGAATGCGGAGAAGAACGGCAACCTGAGCCCTGCCGAGAAGGCACGGATCCAGCGAGCCCAGAATCAGGAAAGCCGCCGGATCAACCGGCTCGAGAACAACGCCGCCAGGGGCAATCCCAACTCGGCTTCCTCGCAGCGCATGCAGGCCGACGTGCAGCGCAATATCAACCAGGAGCAGCGCATCGAGCAGGGCGTGAAGTCGGGCCAGCTCACCAACCGCGAAGCCGGGAGGCTGGAGCGCGGTCAGGCACGCGTCGACCGCGCCGAAGCGCGCGCAGGCGCCAACGGCCGCGTGGGCGCGGGCGAGCAGCAGCGCATCCAGAAGGACGAAAACAGGCAGAGCAAGCGCATTTACCGCCAGAAGCACGACGCGCAGACCCGCCGCTGAGCTGCGGCTTCGCGAGAACGAGAAAGCCCGCCTCGCGCGGGCTTTTTCATCGGCGCCTGAGGAGCTCGGTCCCTTCGCGGTCGACGTTCCCCGCTGCGTCCAGTGCGACACGGTAGATTTCGCCGGCGACGCCGCGGCTCACGTAGCCCTGGCGCACATCGCGCGCGACGGCCTCGGGGTCGCGCTCCTCGGGAGGCCCGAAGCCGCCTCCGCCGCCCGCGCGGATGGTGATCGCGTCGCCGCGCGCGAGCCGCTTCATCAGCACCTTCGCGTTGGGCAGATCGGAGATCTCCCTGCCCGCGATGCGCAGGGCCACCTGGTTGCCCGCGCCCGGGCGCCCTCCCGCCAGGCCCCAGGGCACGCAATGCACCCGGTCGACCTGGACGTTGACGTTGATGGCGCTGAGCGCCTGCACCACCTGCTCGGTGCCCAGGCCTCCGCGATGGCGCCCCGGCCCGCCCGAGTCCTCGCGCAGCGCGTGGCGCTCGAAGAGGAGCGGATACTTCGCCTCCATCTGCTCCACCGGATGGTTGTGCGTGTCGCCGTCGTTCAGACACACCGTGGCGCTCATGCCGTCCTCACTCAGCTTCGCGCCGAAGCCCCCGCCGGAGGGACCGATGCCCGCGAGAAACAACCTGCCGTCCCGGGGAGAGATGCCGTTGATGAGCGCGACGCACAGGTCGGCATGGTGCGCCGCGATGGTGCGATCGGGTATCGGCCGCTCCATCGCCTTGAATACCGTGTCGACCACGGTCATGGGGAAGGTCATCCACCAGCGCATCGCCGCGGGCTTGACCGCGCTCACCACCGTTCCGGGCGCGAGGATCACCTTGAGCGGGCGGAAACTTCCTTCATTGATCGGGTAGTCCGTGGGTGAGGTCAGGCATTTGTACGCGACCTGGGCGCACGAGTAGCCCGTTGTCGCCCCCGAATTGAAGAAGCCGCGCACCTGCGGGCTCACCTCGGAGAGGTCGATGGTCATCTCGTCGGCTTTCTTGATGACGCGCACCTTGATCGGCACGGGCTTGCCGATCTCCACGCCGTCGTCGTCCATGAACGATTCGGCTTCGTAGACACCGTCCGGAATGGTCCGCGTGCGCCCGCGCGCGGCGGCCTCCGACTGGTTCATGATGTTTTCGATCGCGGCGAGCACCTCGTCGCGCCCGTAGCGCTCGAGCAGCTCGAGGAACCGCCGCTCCCCCGTCTTCACCGCGGTGATCTGCGCGCGCAGGTCGCCCATGGCGCGCTCGGGGATCCTCACGTTCGTGCGGATGATGTCGACCAGATCCTGGTTGACCACGCCCGCCTTCTGGTACTTCACGATCGGGATCTGGAGACCTTCCGAGTAGATGTCGGTGGTCACTCCACCAAGCACGCCGCCGACGTCGGTCCAGTGCGCCATGCAGCACGCGAATCCGGACAGCGCGCCGCGATGGAAGATCGGCAGGCTGAAGGTGAAGTGGTAGAGATGGCTGCCGGTGGTGTAAGCGTCGTTGGTGACCAGAATGTCGCCGGGCTCGAGTCCGCCTTTCCCGAAGTGCCTGAGCTTCGCCTTGACGGTCTCGGCCATGCCGCGGATGAAGCTCGGCAACCCCAGGCCGATCGATACGGTCTCGCCCTCGGCGGTGTACAGGCCCACGGTGAAATCGAGCGCCTCGTACACGATCATGTTGTACGCGGTGCGCATGAGATTGGTCTTCATCTCCTCGGTCACCGCGATGACGCCGTTGCGGACGATTTCGGTCAGGACGGCGTCGGCCTTCGAGCGCTTCATGGTTTTCTCCGGCCGACTTCGATGACGAGATCGCCGAACTCGTCCACGTGCAGGCGGTCCCCGGGCAGGGCGACCGTGGTCGAGGCGTGCTCCTCGATGAGCGCGGGTCCGTCGATGCGGTTGCCGGCGCGCAACTCCTCGCGCGCGTAGGTAGGGGTGAGAACCGCCTTGCCGAGCTCGGCGAAGTAGGCGCTGCGCCTGCCTTGCCGCGCCGAAAGCGCGGGCGCGCGGCCGCCGCGGGCGATGCGCTCGAGCGGCGGCTTCTTCATCGCGCCGGTCACGGTCGCGCGCAGGCTCACGATCTCCGCGGGTTCCTCGGGCGCGCAGGTCCCGTAGCGCTGCAGATGCTCCTCGTCGAAGCGGGCCTTGAGCGAGTCGCGGGTGCGGCGCCGGAAGACTTCCTGCGGCAATGCCACCGTCACCGGATGCTCCTGGCCGACGTAGCGCATGTCGGCCGAGCGCGTAACCGCGACGCGCCGGGGCTCGATGCCGCTCTCGGCGAGCGCCTTTTTCCCGTCCTCGATGAGCGCCGAGTACACTCTCTCGATCGCGTCGAAGGACACATCGGCGAGACGGGTGAACCAGGTGCGCACCAGGTCGTAGCGCAGGTCCGAGAACAGCATGCCGAACGCGCAGAAATGCCCGGGGGCTCGCGGCACGATCACGCGGCGCATGCCGATCTCGCGCGCGATCGCCGAGGCGTGCAGGGGTCCCGCGCCGCCGTAGGCGACGAGCGCAAACGCGGC
>DASSJA010000002.1:0-5660 GCA_035691445.1 Burkholderiales bacterium
CAAGCGCCGGTTGATCAAGTCCGAGGACTCCTAGCAGGCTCATGACGGCGAGCAGCGCACGCAAGGCCCTGCTGGCGGCTGCCGCGCTGGTCCTCGCGTTCAGGCTGTGGCTCTCCGTGGTTTTCCCCTTCACCGGCGACGAAGCCTACTTCGTCTACTGGGGGGCCTACCCCGACTACGGCTACTACGATCATCCGCCGATGATCGGCTGGCTGCTGTTTGCGCTGCTGAAGCTGTCGAGCTCCGCGTGGCTGCTGCGCCTGCCGGTGACCTTGCTGCCCCTGGCGCTCGCCGCGGGCATCTACTTCGTGCTGCGCCGGGCCGACGAGATCAGGGCCGCGCTCGCCGCGCTCGCTTTCGTGCTGTTGCCGGCGAACGTGTGGGGCGTCTTCATCACCACCGACACGCCGCTGATCCTCTTTTGCTTTGCCTCGGCGCTCGCCTTCTGGGTGGGACTGGTGAGGAAGGCGCCTGCGTGGCAGGCCCTCGCCGGCGCGTTTCTCGGACTCGCCTTCCTTTCGAAATATTTCGCCGTGCTGCTCGGGCTCGCCTACGTCGTCCACACGGCTTTGTCCCCGCGCGGGCAGCGCGACTGGCGCGCGCTGGCGCTCGTCATCCTGTGCTCGCTGCCCTTCGCCGCGGTCAACCTGTGGTGGAACTACGAGCATTGCTGGGCGAACCTGATGTTCAACGTCTACAACCGGCACGAGACCGCCGGCTGGTCCTGGAAGACGCCGCTCACCTACGCCGTCTCGGTGCTTTACCTCCTGAGCCCCGTCGCGCTGTGGCAGATCGCCAGGGGGCGCAAGGCAGCGGCGGCCGCGCTGGCCGATCCGGCGACGCGGTTTTTCGCCGTCGTCTTCGCGTTTCCCTTCGGGTTCTACGCCGTGCTGTCCCTCGTGAAGCTGATAGGCCTGCACTGGATGCTCGGCTTCGTCCCCTTCTTTTTCGTCGCCGCGGGCTGGTTGTTGTCGCGCGAGCAGCTGCAGCGCTCGGTACTGTACCTCGGCGCCTTCAGCGCACTCCACGTCGTCGCGATCGCCGTGGTCTCGACCTTGCCGCTCGACACGTGGAAGACAAGCCGTTTCTACGACGGGATCGTGTATCACGTGCGCATCCACGACATCCTGCGGGAGCTGAAGCCCTACGAGGGGCAGTTCGAATTCGCCGCCGACGGCTATTCGCCAGCGGTCGCCGCGTCTTTCTACTCGGGCAGGTACTTTTTCGTATTCGGCCCGGCGTCCTCGCACGCGAGGCAGGACGACATCCTCACCGACTTCAGGCGCCTGGACGGAAGGAACATCCTGGTGCTGCGCAAGAACCCGCCGGAGGACTCCGAGTACCGCCCTTACTTCCGGAGCGTCGACTACAAGGAGTTCACTCTTTCCGGCGCGACCTTTCACCTGGTGCTCGGCCGCGGCTTCCACTTCGCGGCCTATCGGAAGGGGGTGCTGGAGCCCGTGCGCGACCGCTTCTACGCCATTCCCCGGTACCTTCCGCAGGGCCGCTGCTATTTCTGCGAGCGGTATTTCGGCGCTCAGACGTGCCCCGGAAAGGATTGATCCTTGGCGCGCGCTCTCTTCCGCCTGATGCGTCCGCACCAATGGATCAAGAACGGGTTCGTTTTCCTGGGCGTGGTCTTCGGTCACGGCTGGGGCGACGCAAGGCTCGTCGCCGAGGTGCTGACGCTGTTCGCGGCGTTTTGCCTCGCGGCCAGCGCCGTATACATCATGAACGACATCGCCGACCGGGAAGCGGACCGCCTGCATCCGCTGAAGCGTTCCCGGCCGCTCGCGCGCGGCGAAGTCCGCGTGGGTCCGGCGCTCGCTGTGTGCCTCGCGCTCGCCCTCGGCGGCCTGCTGCTCGCGGCAGCGGTCTCGGTTCCGGCGCTGCTGATCGTGGGTGCCTACGCTGGGCTCAATTTCGCCTACAGCGCGGGGCTCAAGCACGTGGCGATTCTCGACGTGTTCATGATTGCGGGCGGATTCATGTTGCGCATTCTCGCGGGCACGGTCGGAGTCGGAATCGCGCCGTCCAAATGGCTGCTGCTGTGCGGATTCATGCTCACGCTCTTCCTGGGGTTCGGCAAGCGGCGCGCGGAGCTCGTCGCGTTCAACAGCGACGGCAATCCGGACGGCGCCGCCGCTCAGCGCGCCGCTCTGGAAGGCTACAGCAAGGCGCTCCTCGATCGCCTGATCATGGTGAGCGTTGCCGGCGCCGCGATCGGTTACGCCCTGTACACGGTAGACCCCGAGACCATCGCCCTACACGGCACCGACAAGCTGATACTCACCCTGCCTTTCGTGCTCTACGGCCTGTTCCGCTACCTGCAGCTCATGTACTCGAAAGGGGGCGGCGGCGATCCGGCCTGGGATCTGCTGCACGATCCGCACTTGATCCTCGCGACCGCGGGTTGGCTGGGCGCGACCGCGTGGTTTCTCGCCGCGTGAAGCCGGCTCGCATTGTTATCGCTGCCGCCTTTGGGCATAATCCGCCGCTAACCGGCGCAACGGGCGGGACGGTGGTCCGCTCGAGCGCGGCTTGAGCGAGGCAAGCTCCAGGATGGTGGAAACGGCTGAAAGGGCCCGGTTGGAGCAGCTGGAATCGCTGGGCGACGCGACGCAATTCGCCGCCCGGATCCAGGGGTTGATCACGTTTTCGCCCCTGTTCGAGAATTTCAATCTCGCGGAGGTGAGCCTGCTGAGCGGGTTCATGCAGGTGTATCGCACGCTGCAGGGCGTCGAGATCATCCGCGAGGGCGAGACCGGCGATTTTATGGTGCTCCTGATCGAGGGTGCGATCGAGGTGTTCAAGCAGGACCGGTGGAACGCGCCGAGGCTCATCGCCTTCATCGCCCCTGGGCAGTCGTTCGGGGAGATGTCGATGATCGACGGCGAGCCGCGCTTCGCGAGCTGCGTCGCCTCGGAGCCCTGCATGATCGCGGTGCTCTCGCGCGACAGCCTCGCGCGCATCATTTTGGAGCAACCGACCCTCGGGGCGAAGATACTCATGGAGCTGGTCCTGATGCTGTCGCAGCGCCTGCGTCAGACCAGCTCGATGCTGCTCGGCTACATGGATCAGGAAAAGGCGACCTGATCAGGCGGTCCAGTCAGGGGGCATTACCGGCCGAAGAACCTGTGGCACAATAGCCGGCCGGAGAGGTGGAGGGCGTGATGAAAATAGCAAACGGCAAGGATTTCTGGGCCGGGCTGATGTTCACGGGTTTTGGGCTGGCGTTCATGCTCGTGGCTCAAAACTACAACATGGGCACGGCAGTGCGCATGGGACCGGCGTACTTTCCCACGGTGCTCGGCGGCATGCTCGCCGTGCTCGGCGGCTTCATCCTGGTCAATGGATTCCTGTCGAAAGACTCCCATCCCTGGCGGGTGTTTCCGTTTCGCGGCTGGTACTTTCTCGTCGGGCTGGTGCTCGGGGTCGTCGCGTACTACACCCAGTCCTTCTTCCACAGCTACGGCATCACGGGAGAGATCGGCCATACCGTGCTTTCGGGCGTCGCGATCCTGCTGCTCTTCGCCACCTTCGGCGAGAGATCGCTCTGGGTCATCCTCTTTGCCGTGGTGATATTCGGCTACCTGCTGAAGCCGCTCGGGCTGGTGATCGCCATCGGAGCGCTCGTATTCGTCAGCGCCTGGGGCGGGCACGAATTCAGGGTCAAGGAGACGGCAATCCTCTTCGTCGTGCTGGCCATCTTCTCGGTGGCATCGTTCGTCCACGGGCTGGGTCTACCGATGAACGTCTGGCCGAGCCTCTGGGAGTAGGGAATGGAAACGATCATCACCAACCTCGGCATCGGCTTCGGCGTCGCGCTTTCACTTCAGAATCTGCTTTACTGCCTTCTGGGCGTGCTGCTCGGCACGCTGATAGGCGTGCTGCCCGGCATCGGTCCGGTCGCGACGATCGCCATGCTGCTGCCCGTGACGTTCACCCTGAATCCCACCTCCGCGCTGATCATGCTGGCGGGAATCTACTATGGCGCGCAGTACGGGGGCTCGACCACCGCGATCCTCGTCAACATACCGGGCGAATCGTCCTCGGTCGTGACCTGCCTCGACGGCTACCAGATGGCGCGCCAGGGCCGGGCCGGCCCGGCACTCGGGATAGCGGCAATCGGTTCGTTCTTCGCCGGCTGCGTGTCGACCTGCGTCATCGCGCTGTTCGCTCCGCCGCTCGCGGAGGTTGCGCTGAAGTTCGGTCCCGCGGAGTATTTTTCGCTGATGGTCCTCGGCCTGGTCGCCGCCACGGTGCTCGCGCACGGCTCGCTCCTCAAGGCGATCGCGATGGTGATCTTCGGACTGCTGCTCGGGCTCGTCGGCACCGACGTCAATTCCGGCGTCGCGCGCTTCAGCTTCGGCGTCTCGGAGCTTTCGGACGGGATCGGCTTCGTCTCGGTCGCGATGGGGGTGTTCGGCTTCGCCGAGATCATCGCCAACCTGGAGCAGAAGGAAAAGCGCGAGATCTTCACCAAGAAGGTCAGCAACCTGCTGCCCACCCTGCAGGACTTCAAGGACTCGTGGGCCTCGATTCTGAGAGGCACGGCGCTGGGTGCCGCGCTCGGCATCCTTCCCGGAGGCGGAGCCCTGCTTGCGTCGTTCGCGGCCTACACGCTCGAGAAAAAAGTATCGAAGAACTCGGCGAATTTCGGAAAGGGCGCGATCCAGGGCGTGGCGGCGCCCGAGTCGGCGAACAACGCCGGCGCGCAGACCTCGTTCATTCCGCTGCTGACCCTCGGCATTCCTTCGAATCCGGTCATGGCGCTGATGATCGGAGCGATGATGATCCAGGGCATCGCTCCCGGCCCGCAGGTGATGACCGAAAGGCCGCAGCTCTTCTGGGGCATGATCGCCTCGATGTGGGTGGGGAACCTGATGCTGGTCGTGCTGAATCTCCCCATGATCGGCATGTGGATCAAGCTGCTCACGGTGCCGTACAGGCTGCTCTACCCCTCGATCCTGGTGTTCTGCTGCATCGGCGTATACAGCATCTCGAACAGCCCGTTCGACGTGATGCAGACCGCGGTGTTCGGCGTGGTCGGATTCGTGTTCACGAAGCTCGAATGCGAGCCCGCTCCGCTCATCCTCGGATTCATCCTCGGGCCGCTGATGGAGGAGAACCTGCGGCGCGCCATGCTGCTTTCGCGCGGGGACCCGCTGGTGTTCTTCCAGCGGCCGATCAGCCTCGCCATGCTCATCGTCGCGGGCTTCCTGCTTGCAGTCGTTCTGGCGCCGACAGTGCGCAAGAAGCGCGAAGAGGCCTTCGTCGAGGCCTGACCCAGCCCGGCTTCTCGTGTTGCGCGGGCCCGCTCGAGCGGGCCTTCGCTTTTCTATCGGTTCTTGCCCTGCTGCCAGAGCACGTCGCGGCTCCCGCCATCGCGGTTGAGGACCCGGCCCAGGACGAACAGGAGGTCGGACAGCCGGTTCAGGTAGACCCTTCCGGCGTCGGCGACCTTCTCCGAAGATGACAGGGCGACGAGCGAGCGCTCGGCGCGCCTGCATATCGCGCGCGCAAGATGGGTGAGAGCAGCCGCGCGCGTCCCGCCGGGGAGAATGAACTCCTTGAGCCTGGGCAGATCCGAGTTGAGCGCCTCCTGGAGCGTCTCGAGCTTTCGCACCTGACCGTCGGTCATGGTCGCGCGCCCGGGG
>DASSJA010000003.1:0-4470 GCA_035691445.1 Burkholderiales bacterium
CGCGCACCGTGAAATGGGAGCTCACGACATGGTCCGCGCCCGGCCCGCGGCTGACGCCCAGGATCACTTCGCCGCGCTCGCTGAACTTGATGGCGTTGCCGACCAGGTTGACGATCACCTGGCGCAGCCTCACCGGGTCGCCGAGCAGGGCGTCGGGGATGTCCGGCGCAATCTCGTAGGCGAGCTCCAGTCCCTTCCTGTGGGCCTCGAGGGCGAGCGTCTTCATGGTGTCGCCCAGGTTTTCCCGAAGGGAAAACGGGATGGTCTCCACCTCCAGCCGCCCGGCCTCTATCTTGGAAAAATCGAGAATGTCGTTGATGATCCTCAACAGCGATTCGCCGGAAGCCTTGACGAGCCCGAGGTATTCGCGCTGCTCCGCGGTAAGGGCCGTGTCCAGGGCAAGCCCGGTCATGCCGATGACCGCATTCATCGGCGTGCGGATCTCGTGGCTCATGTTGGCCAGAAACTCCGACTTCGCGAGATTCGCCGCCTCGGCCGCCCGCTTGGCTTCGTGCATGTGCTGTTCGGCGCGCGTTCGCATTTCCACTTCCTTGCGGAGCCTCTCGTTCGCGGCGATCAGGCTAGCGGTGCGTTCGCGTATCTTCGCCTCCAGACTCTCGTTGACCCTGGACAGCTCGCGTTCCGCAGTCCTGCGCTGGATGACCTGTGTCTTGAGGCTGGCCCTCTTGCCGTACAGGTCCACGAACACGCCAACCTTCGACCTGAGGATGTCCGGGTCCACGGGCTTCGGTATGTAGTCCACGGCGCCGACCTCGTAGCCCCGGGCCACCGATTCGTCCTCGACGGCCGCGGTGAGAAATATGATCGGAGTGTCACGGGAGCGCCTGAGCTTGCGGATCAGCGTGGCGGTCTCGAAACCGTCCATTTCCGGCATGCGGACATCGAGCAGTATGATGGCGAAATCGCCTTTGAGAATCTGCCTCAGCGCCTCCTTCCCGGATCCGGCCGCCACCACGCTGCGGTCGGGCCCGCTCAGGAGCTCCTGCATGGCGAGCAGGCTGCGCGGCTCGTCGTCGACGACGAGGACGTTCGCCTTCGGTGAGCTTTGCATCGCGCCGCCGCTCACCCGGTCAGCCGGACCCGCAGCAGCGACAGCAGCTGTTCGACGTTGACGGGCTTGGAAATGTAGTCGGAAGCCCCGGCTTCGATGCATTTCTCGCGGTCTCCTTTCATCGCCTTCGCGGTCACCGCGATGATCGGAAGATTCTTGAACTCCTCGAGGCCGCGGACGATGCGAATCGTGTCGTATCCATCGAGCTCGGGCATCATGATGTCCATCAGGACCACGTCCACGTCGGGATTGTTCTTCAGAGCCTCGATCCCGTCCTTTCCGTTCTCCGCGTTGAGTACCGTCATCCCGTGCTGCTCGAGCGCCCCGGCCAGCGCGAAGATGTTTCTGATGTCGTCGTCGACGATCAAGGCTTTCTTCCCCGCCAGGTCCGGAGCGACGCCGTGCATCACCGCGAGCAGCTGGTCGCGCTTGCCGGCAGGTAGCTCGCTGACCGCCTGGTGGAGGAACAGCGTCGTTTCGGAGAGCAGGGCCTCGAGCGTTCGCGCGCTTTTCAGCACCAGGACTTCGGCCAGTTTCCTGAGGCTGTCCTGCTCGTTCTCGTTCAATTCGTCCCTTCCGTAGACCACGATCGGCAGCTTCGCAGCGGTCCTGGATTGGGCGATTTTCTTGATGAGATCCGCTCCGCTCATGTCACGAAGAGTCTTGCCGATCACCAGGCAGTCGACCTGATCCTTGCGCAGAAGGTCGAGGGCCTGCTTGCCGGCGCGCAATTCCGTTATCTGAACGCCTTCCCCGCGCAGCGACTCGGCGATGCCGGCCCGCTCGCCGTCGTCTCCGTCCACCACCAGCAGCGACTTGATGTCGTGCTCGATCATGCGGCGCGTCCTGGCGAGCGCGTCCTGGAGCGCTTCCTTGGCCGCGGGCTTGTGCACCGCGCCCAGCGCGCCCATGTGCAGGTACTTGTGCATCCGGTCCTCCACGGAGATCACGCTCACCGGGATGTGCCGTGTTTCAGGAGTGTGTTTCAGGATATCCAGGACGGCCCATCCATCCATATCCGGAAGCTTCAGATCGAGCGTGATCGCGTCGGGCTCGAGATCCTTGACCAGGGTCAGAGCGGTGTTCGCGTCGGGAGCAACCACCGCCTTGAAGCCGCCCTCGTGCGCCAGCTCGAGCAGCGTCCCCGCGAACTTCTCGTCGTCCTCCACGATGAGGACGACAAGATCGCCCGGCTGGATATGCTCGCGGTCGTCGCTTATCAGCGGCCGCGCGCTCACCGCGCGCCCCACCTTCAGCTTCGCCCCGGATTGCTTCGCGGGCACCGCGTCGGACCGCGGCTCGTCGACGGGAGTCTTCGGCGCTCTCGCCTCGAACGCGGCCGGCTCGTGGGCGAGCGGGAGGTACAGCGTGAAGGTGCTGCCCGAGCCGGGCTCGCTCGCGACGCGGATTTCGCCGCCGAGCAGGCGCGTCAGCTCGCGGCTGATGGAAAGTCCCAGGCCGGTGCCGCCGTACTTGCGGCTGGTCGTTCCGTCGACCTGCTGAAAGGCCTCGAAGATGACCTTTTGCTTGTTCTCCGGAATGCCGATCCCGGTGTCCGTGACCGCGAATGCGACGACTCTGGCAGCGGAGTCGAGCTGGGGATGACCTTCCGTCCAGCCGGATGTCGCGGGTGAAATCCGCAGCGCGACCGTGCCCCGCTCGGTGAACTTGATCGCGTTGGAAAGCAGGTTCTTGAGGATCTGCTGAAGCCGCTTCTCGTCGGTCTGGATTACCACCGGCAGGTCGCGGTCCGCTTCCACTGTAAACGCCAGGCCCTTGTCCTGGGCCCCCTGGCGGAAGGTCCGCTCGACGTAGCTCAGCAGCTCCGAGAAGCGCTCGGGCGCGATGTCGAGCGTGACGGTGCCCGATTCGATCTTGGCCAGATCGAGGATGTCGTTGATCAGGGACAGCAGATCGGTGCCCGCCGCGTAGATCGTCTGCGCGTAGTCGATCTGCTTCGAAGTGAGGTTGTTGCCCGCATTGTCCGAGAGGAGTTTCGCCAGGATGAGCAGGCTGTTCAGGGGCGTGCGCAGCTCGTGCGACATGTTGGCGAGAAATTCCGATTTGTAACGCGACGAGAGCGCGAGCTGCTCGGCTTTCTCCTCCAGCGCGGCCTTCGCGTGCTCGACCTCGCGGTTCTTGTACTCGACCTGCTGCATCTGCTCCGAGAGGAGCTGGGCCTTTTCCTGGAGCTCCTCGTTGGTGCGCTGCAGCTCCTCCTGCTGATTCTTGAGGAGCCTCTCCGAGTTCTGCAGGTTTTCGGCCTGCTGCTCCAGTCGGTCGTTGGTGTTTTTCAGCTCCTCCTGCTGGCTCTGCAGCTCCTTCGTCAGCGACTGCGATTGCTCGAGGAGATCCTCGGTGCGCATGTTCGCTTCGATGGTGTGGAACACGATTCCGATGCTCTCGGTCAGCCGCTCGAGGAACGACAGGTGCGTTTCGCTGAACTTCTTCATCGACGCGAGCTCGACGACCGCCTTGACCTCGCCCTCGAAGAGCACCGGCAGGATGATGACGTTCAGGGGCGTGACGGAGCCGAGAACCGAGCCGATACGGATGTAATCGTGCGGCACTTCCTCGAGCAAGATGCGCTTCTTCTCGTAGGCGCACTGGCCCACCAGGCCCTCGCCGATGCGCAGCGTCCTCGCAAGGCTCTTGTTCGGCTTGGAAGCATAGGCCGCGAGGAGCTCCAGGCGCGGCTCCTCGCCGCGTTTCGACTGGCTGTAGAACACGCCCTGCTGGGCGTTCACCAGTGGCGCAAGCTCCGACAGCACGAGCTTCGAAACGGTCTCGAGATCGCTGTGGCCTTGCAGCATCTGGGTGAATTTCGCGAGATTGGTCTTGAGCCAGTCCTGCTCGTTGTTCTTGAGCGTGGTGTCCTTGAGGTTGCGGATCATCTCGTTGATGTTGTCCTTCAGGACTGCCACCTCGCCCATCGCCTCGACCATGATCGAGCGCGTGAGATCGCCTTTGGTCACCGCCGTGGCCACCTCGGCGATGGCGCGCACCTGAGTGGTGAGGTTCGCCGCCAGCTGGTTCACGTTGTCGGTGAGGTCGCGCCACAATCCCGCGGCGCCCGGCACTCTGGCCTGGCCGCCCAGCTTGCCCTCGATCCCCACCTCGCGGGCGACGTTGGTAACCTGGTCGCCGAACGTGGCCAGAGTGTCGATCATGCCGTTGATCGTGTCGGCCATGGCCGCGATCTCGCCCTTCGCCTCGAATACGACCTTGCGCTTCAGATCGCCCTTGGCCACAGCCGTCACTACCTGCGCGATGCCGCGCACCTGATTGGTCAGGTTGGCGGCCATCGAGTTCACGTTGTCGGTCAGGTCACGCCAGGTGCCCGAGACGCCGCCCTTCACCTGGGCCTGGCCGCCGAGCCGCCCCTCCGTGCCGACCTC
>DASSJA010000004.1:0-5544 GCA_035691445.1 Burkholderiales bacterium
CTGATCGAAAGCGGCTATCTTTCGGAGGACCAGATCGGCGAGGCGCTCGCCCGCCAGCTCGGCGTCCCGTTCATCAACCTGAAGTACTACAACTTCAATTCGGCGGTGACGCGCAAGCTTCCCGAAGCCCAGGCGCGGCGCTTCCGGGCGCTCCTGCTCGAGGAGCAGGACGACACGGTGCTGGTGGCGATGGTGGATCCCACCGACCTGTTTGCCTTCGACGAAATTTCGCGGCTCATCCGCAAGGAAGTCAACATAGCGGTGGTGTCGGAGACGCTGCTCCTGCAAACGATAGACCGGATATACCGCCGCACCGAGCAGATCTCGACGCTCGCCAGGGAGCTGGGGGAGGATCTCGGCGACGTCGTCGACCTGGGAACGCTCACCCTCGGAGCCGAAGATGCTCCGGTCGTCAAATTGCTCCAGACCATGTTCGAGGATGCGGTCCAGGCAAGAGCATCCGATATTCACATCGAGCCGCACGAGCGCGCGCTGCACATCCGCTTCAGGATCGACGGGCTCCTGCAGCCGCAAACCGAGACGGACGCCAAGATCTCCGCCGCGGTGGCCCAACGGCTCAAGCTGATGTCCGGGCTCGATATCGCCGAGCGGCGCCTTCCCCAGGACGGCCGGTTCAACGTCAAAGTCCGCGACCAGCAGGTCGACGTGCGCATTTCCACGATGCCTACCCAGTACGGCGAGACGGTCGTGATGCGCCTGCTTCGTCGCTCCGGGGGCTTGCATCAGCTCTCGGACCTCGGCATGTCGCCGGACATGCTCGAGCGCTTCACCAAGGCAATCCATCGCTACACGGGGATGGTGCTCGTGACCGGACCCACCGGCAGCGGCAAGACGACGAGCCTGTACGCCGCCTTGAACGATCTGAATACGACCGACTGCAAGATCATCACCGTCGAGGACCCTGTTGAATACCGCCTCGACGGGCTGAACCAGGTCCAGGTGAACGAGAAGATCGAGCTGACGTTCGGGCGTGTGCTGCGATCGGCACTGCGCCAGGACCCAGACGTCATCCTGATCGGCGAGATGCGCGATCTCGAGACGGCCGAGATCGGGCTGCGCGCGGCGATCACCGGCCACATGGTGCTCTCGACGCTGCACACCCGCGACGCGGCAAGCTCGCCGCTCCGGCTAATCGACATGGGCGTGCCGCGCTACATGGTCGCCTACTCGCTACAGGCGGTCGTCGCGCAGCGCTTGCTCCGCGTCAATTGCGAGTCGTGCAGCAAGCCGCACCAGCCCGACCCGCGGGAGATGGAATGGCTGCGCTCGGTGCGCGGCGATGCCGGCACCGGGCGCATTCTCGCCGGGACCGGTTGCCAGCACTGCAACGGCAGCGGTTATGCCGGCCGCACCGGGATCTATGAAATGCTGGAGATGGACAGCGAGCTCGCTGCGCTCGCCAACTCCGACGATCCCGGCCAGTTCATGGCGGCAGCCGAGCAGCGCATGGCCGGCCACATGCTGCGCGATCACGCAGCGCAACTGGCGTTCACCGGGAAGACCACGGTATCCGAAGCCATGCGCGTCACCGCGCAATTCGAAGACTGAGGGGCTTTGCCGTTCTTCGCCTACAAAGGACGCAACGCACGCGGAGAGCTCGTGCGCGGCGTGCTCGAGAATTCGGACTCGGGTGCGGTCGCCGACCAGCTGCTGAACAGCGGGGTCTCGCCCATCGAGATCAATCCGGCGGCGGCGCCGCAGGGATCGGGTCCGGCGGGGGAAGGCTGGCTGTCGCGGCTGGGGGTCGAAAAGGTCACGCTGGACGACATGCTGCTCTTCAGCCGCCAGATGTACACCCTCCTCAAGGCGGGTGTTCCGATACTCAAATCGCTGGCGGCGCTGCAGGAGTCGGCGACCCGCCCGGCTTTCGCGAACATGCTGCAGGACGTGCGCACGAGCCTGGACAGCGGCAGGGACCTCTCGACGGCGATGCGCAGGCATCCCAAGATATTCTCGCCGTTCTATATCAGCATGGTGCGCGTGGGCGAGCTCACGGGGGCGCTGGAGGAAGTCTTTCTCAGGCTCTTCAACCACCTGGAGTTCGAGAGGGAGATCAAGGACCAGGTCAGCCAGGCGCTTCGCTACCCGATGTTCGTGGTCGTGGTGATGGGGCTCGCTCTGGTGATCGTCAATATTTTCGTCATCCCTGCTTTTGCCCGCATCTTTGCGAGCTTCAAAGCCGAGCTCCCGCTGATGACCCGGGTGCTGCTCGGTTTCTCGGATTTCATGGTGCAGTACTGGCCGGCACTGCTCGGCGCCGCGGCGGTGGCATTCATCCTGTTCCGGGTCTGGGTCGGCACTCCCGCGGGCCGCTACAACTGGGACCGGTGGAAGCTCCGCATTCCGATCGCGGGGAAAATCGTCCTGAAGGCGACGCTGGCCCGCTTTGCGCGCTCGCTGTCGATCGCGTTGAAGAGCGGCGTGCCCATCGTGCAGGCCCTGTCGGTCGTCGAGCAGGTCGTCGACAACTCGTACGTCGGGCAGAGAATCGAGCAGATTCGCGACGGCGTGGAGCGCGGCGAAAGCCTGCTGCGGACCACGGTGACGACCGGAGTGTTCACCCCCGTCGTGGTTCAGATGATATCCATAGGCGAGGAATCGGGGGAGCTTGACGAGCTCCTCAGGGAAGTCGCCGAGATGTATCAGCGCGAGGTCGAATACGAGCTCAAGACGTTCTCCTCGCAGATCGAGCCCGTCCTCATCGTGCTGCTGGGGATCCTGGTCCTGGTGCTCGCGCTCGGGGTGTTCCTTCCCATGTGGGACCTGGGACGGGCGGCCCTCGGAAGCAGTGGTCGCTAGGAGGCCGGCGTTCGCAATCGACGCGGTGCGCAGACACGCGGGGCTCACCCTGGTCGAGCTGGTCGTCGTGATGTGCATTGTCGCGGTGATCGCCGCGGTCCTGCTCAACCGCCTGCGCTTCTACCAGGAAGCCGCCGAGAAGGCGGCGATGGAGTCTACGGTCGGAGTTCTGAAAAGCGCGCTGCAACTCCGGGTTGCGGCGATGCTCGTCAACGGGGAGGAGCGGAACATCGAGTCGCTGACGCGGGCCAACCCGGTGAACTGGTTGATGGAGCCGCCTCGAGGTTACCGCGGCGAATTCCGCGCGCCGCAGCCCGCCGTCGCGCGCGGAAGCTGGTATTTCGATGCGACGAAACGCGAGCTGGTGTACGTTCCGGACCTGGACGACCACCTCAAGGCGGACTCCGCGGGCAGCAAGCGCCTGCGCTTTCGAGTGGAGCTCGAGTTCGAGCGGGGCGAGGCAGTCAATCGCAAGAGCGGTGCCATCTCGCGAATGCGCATCGCGCCCGTGACGGAATACACATGGTTCTGATCAGTCGGCATGAAGCTTGCGTAAGTCCATGCTGAACCCGCGGACCGCCGAAAGCCGGGCGTCAGGAAACAACCGAGCCCGATTAGGGTTTTTGGCGCGACACGCCGGAGAATTTCGCAGTAGGATGCACGCTCGGCTGGCGAAAGGCCCGTCGGCCTTGCGTTCAATCAGAAAATGCGTTAGGTTGATACTGTAAGCTTCTAAATCGTTGAGGGAAACAAAAATGACCAAGCCGAATCGCGGGTTTACCTTGATCGAGCTGATCGTTGTGATTCTGATCCTCGGAATTCTGGCGGCGATCGCTGCGCCCAGATTCATCGACGTCACGACCGGCGCCCGGATCGGAGCCTTGAACGGCTTGCGCGCCGCGGTGAGCTCGGCGGCGACGCTGGCCAATGCGCTGCAGGTCTCGCAGGGGCTTGCATCCAACGCTTCCGTCACGGTCGAGGGTGTTCAAGTCAGCATGACGGCAACCTACCCGCTGGACGACAACAGCGGAACCGGCATCGACCGCGCCGTGCGGTTCGACAGCTCCACCTTCGAAACGACTGGCGGTGGGCCGCTGGTCTTCCGCATCAAGAACGCGCCGACCCCGGCGAGCTGTTCATTCACCTATACGGCGGCGACGGTATCCAACATCCCGCCGGCGATCTCGACGGTCACCACGTCAGGCTGCTGACCGGTCCAGAATCTTCGTTCCGAACCGTACTGGGGCGGGCGGCCGAAAGGTGCCCGCCCCTTTTGTTTTCAGGAGGGCGGCTCGCTATCGCGATGTCGGCACCAACCTTTCGGGTCTCAGCAGGTCATGCCATGGCTCTAGAAAAATCATTGACAACAATACCTTATTGCTATAATTTCAAGTTAATCATCATTTAAGGGGTGGGACCTTGCTCGGCTGGCTACCCAAATCGACGCACACCTCGGGTTTTCTTGCAGTCGCGATCGACCCGGACGCAATCAAGTTCGCTCATGTGCGCTACGCCGGGGAAAGGCCGCGCGCGACCGGCTGGTGGGCCGTTCCCGTCGATGACTCCGGCCCCACCGGGGCGCTCCAGGGAGCGGCCAAGGAGCGCGGTTACGGCCGCGCCGTCTGCACCACGCTGCTCGAGCCCGCGGACTACCAGATCCTGCTGGTCGAGCCGCCGAAGGTTCCGCCCGACGAGCTCAAGGCGGCGATTCGGTGGCGCATCAAGGACCTGCTCGAATATCACGTCGACGATGCAACCGTGGACGTGTTCGAGGTTCGCTCAGAGGGCAACGCCCCGGCGAAGGCGATGTACGCGGTGGCCACTCCGAACGAGGTGGTGCAGAAGCGGATCGCCCTGTTCCAGGACGCGCGCGTCCCGCTGAGGGTCATCGACATTCCCGAGATGGCCCAGCGCAACGTCGCGTCGCTGTTCGAGTCCTCGGGCAAGGCGACGGCGATGCTCGCGTTTTCCCCGTGGGGCGGGCTGCTGACGATCTCGTTTCGCGGGGAGCTGCTGCTCACGCGACGCCTGGAGGTGACCTCGGTCCAGCTGGGCCAGAAGGAGCACGGCGACCACTATCGCGATCGGGTCGCGACCGAGATCACGCGATCGCTCGACATGTTCGAGCGCCAGCGCATGAGCGTCGCGGTGGGGGAGCTGCTGCTCGCCCCCTTGCCGCAGGATCCGGACCTGGAGCAGTTTCTGCACGCGAAGCTCTACGTGCCCGTGGCGGGCGCGGATCTGCCCAGGGTCATCGACTTCGCCGGCGAGCCGACGCCGGAAGAACTCTGGGAATACTTCTACCTGTTCGGCGCGGCGCTGCGCGTCGAAGAGAAGGCGCTGTGAGCCAGCAGATCAATCTCTTCAATCCGCAGTTCCTGGAGAGGAAGAAATATTTCTCGGCCGTGACGATGGCGCAGGCCCTCGGGCTGCTCGTCCTCGGCCTCGCCGGTTTCTACGCCTTCGCGTTCTGGCAGGGCCGGGATCTTGCGCGCCAGACCGCCGAGTCCTCGCGCGCCTACGAGCTGCAGAAGCAGCGGTTCGCCAAGGCCACCGCCGAGCTCAGTCCGCAAAAGCTCGAAACGCAGCTCGATCAGGACCTCAAGAACGCCGACGCGGCAATCGCCCTGCGCAAGGCCATGCTGCGCGAGATCCGCTCGGGCGCCGGCAACCCGAACGCCTATTCCGAATACCTGCGGGCTTTCGCGCGGCAGACGGTGCAGG
>DASSJA010000005.1:0-7313 GCA_035691445.1 Burkholderiales bacterium
CGAGGATATCGTCCATGCGGGTGATGAGCTGGTGAATGTCCTCGCGGTCCAGCGGCGTGATGAAAGTCTGGTGCAGGAGCTGGATCGTATCGTGCGTGACCAGGTCGGCCCTGCTCTCGATGGTCTTGATGTTGTGGGCGCGGACCTCGAGCTCGCCGATGTTGTCAAGCATCGCCCGCAGCTCGGCCGCCCCCTGGAGGATCAGTGCCGCGTGCTCCGTAAAGTACGTGAAGAACCGGCCTTCGTGCGGCATCAGGCGTGCGAACATGGCGACCTCGAAGCAAGCGTGGATGGGCGCGACCGCGCGCATTGTAGCCGGATTCGCGCGCCGGCAAGCGCCGTCATCGCACCTTGATCTCGATCCACATCCGGTTCAGGAGCCGCCGCTGCCTGCGGTCGAGATCGTGCAGCATCTCCATGCGGGCGAGCGCGGCCTTGTCGGGGAAGATGGCCCTGTTCGCCGCGATGTCGGGGTGGATGTACTGCATCGCATCGGCGTTGGGGTTGCCGGCGCCGATGGCGTTGGTCAGCTCGGCGGAATTGCGGCCCTCGAGCATGAAATTCATGAAGCGATGCGCGAGATCGGGACGCGGACCGCTCTTGTGCAGCACCATGTTATCCAGGGCAAGCACCGCGCCCTCCCTGGGGGTCGAGTACCCGATGGTGAATTTCCGGCCTGCGGCCCTCGCGTCCTGCGCCGCCGTGAACATGTCGTTCGAATAGCCGTGGGCGAGCCAGATGTTGCCGACGGTGAGCTCCTTGATGTAGGACGAGGCGTTGAACGCCGCCCAGTAAGGCTTGGCTCGCAGGATCAGGTCGCGCGCCCGCTTCCAGTGCGCCTCGTCCACGTCGTTCACCGAGTAGCCGAGGTATTTGAGCGCTGCCGACATCAGCTCCCTCTGGCTGTCGAGCACCGTGACCTTGCCCTTGACGCGCTCGAGGTATCTCGGCTCGAAGATCGCCGCCCAGGTGTCGGTCGGGATGCCGCGCTGCCTCATTTTCTCGATGTTGTAGCCGATCAGCGTCACCGAATAGGCGTAGGGGACCGAGTAGGCGTTCTTCGAATCGAAGAATTCGCCCATGAACTCGGGTTTTATGTTCTTCAGGTTGGGCAGCAGGCTCTTGTCTATGGGCCGCAGCGCCCCCTGCTTGATGAGATTCTCGACCGCATTGCCGGTGGGAACGAGAATGTCGTAGCCCGTAGCTCCGGCCGCGAGCTTCGCGAGCATCTCCTCGTTGTCGGCATAGTAGTCCTGCACCAGCCTGCAGGCGCAGCTTTTCTCGAAACGCGCGACCGTGTCGGGGGTGATGTAGTTGTTCCAGTTGTACAGGTGCAGCACATCCGCCGCCGCGCAAGGCAGCGACACGAGCGCGAGCGCCCAGAAGAGCCGCCGCACGCTCAGCCCTGCCCGCGCAGCGCGTCCGGCGCGAGGCGCGAGGCGATCACGATCATCGTCAGGGTCAGCGCCATGAGCAGCGTCGACACGGCGTTCACCTCCGGCGTTACCGCGACCTTGATCATGGTGTAGATCTGCAGCGGCAGGGTGGAGACGCCGGCGCCGGTCGTGAAGAATGTGATGACGAAATCGTCGATCGAGAGCGTGAAGCTCATCAGCGCCCCGGCGATCACGCCCGGCAGGATGAGCGGCAGCGTGACGAGCTTGAACGTCTCCCACGGCGTGGCGCCCAGGTCGCGCGCCGCCTCGAAGATGGACTCGTCCATGCCCGCGAGCCGTGCGCGTACGATGATCGCGACAAAGCCGATGCAGAAGGTGATGTGGGCGAGGATGACCGTGCCCAGGCTCAGGGATTTCTCGCCAAACACCGAGATGAAAAAGACGAGCAGCGACACGCCGAGCAGGATCTCGGGCATCGCCACCGGGGTGAGCACCATGAAGGGCAGGAAGCGCGGCCGATAGCGATGCATGGCGATACCCGCCATGGTGCCCAGGACCGTCGCCGCGATCGAGGCGCTGACGGCGATGAAAAGCGAGTTGCGCGCCGCGACCAGCATGGCCTCGTCGGCGAAGAGCGTCCGGTACCAGCTAGCGGTAAAGCCGACCCACTCGGCGTTCAGCTTCGAGTCGTTGAACGAGAACAGCACCACGATGGCGAGAGGAACATAGAGGAAGGCGTACGCCGCGAGCGAGGCGCTCCACAGCCACCAGGATCTACGCACGCGCGGTGCCTTTCTTCGCGAGCCAGGTGGCGGCGGCAGCGACCGCGAGCACGGCGAGCGTGAGCATGATCGAGAGCATCGAGCCGAACGGCCAGTCGCGGGTGCCGAGGAACGCCTCCTTGATCATGTTGCCCACCATCCAGTCGTCCTTGCCGCCGAGGATCTCGGGGATGGCGAACATGCCGAGCACCGGGATGAACACCAGCGCGGCTCCCGAAAAGACTCCGGGAAGGGACAGGGGGAACGTGACTCGCCAGAAGCGGCTCCAGGCGTTCGCCCCCAGGTCCTGCGCGGCGTCGAGCAGCACCGGATCGTGCTTCTCCAGGTTGGTGTAGAGCGGCAGGATCATGAACGGCAGGTGCACATACACCATTCCGACGATCACGGCGAACCCCGAGAAGAGCGGCGACCAGGGCTCCACCCCCATGTGCCCGAGGACGTAGTTGATCGGTCTCAGGAAAATCGACTGGTCGCCGAGGATGATCATCCAGGCGTAGACGCGAACCAGGAAATTGCTCGCGAATGGCAGCACGACGAGGAGCACCATGAAGTCGCGGTGGCGCCTGGGGCTGCGCGCGATGAGGAGCGGAAGGGGGTAAGCCATCACGAGGCAAACGAACGTCGTCAGCAGCGCGACGCCGAATGACTTGGCGAGGATCTGGAAGTAGATCCAGTCCCCGAAGAATATTCCGTAGTTCTCGGCGGTGAGCCCCGCTTCCTCGCTCGGCCGGCTGGCCACCAGTGGCGCGAGGCCGCCGAATTCACCCGGATAGCGGAAAGACGCCACGACCATGATGAGCGAGGGCAGGGCGAAGAAGACCAGCAGAAAAACGAACGGCGGCCCGGTCACGAGCCAGCGGGTGACGCTCTCCGCGCGGGGCCTAGTCACGCAGGAAGCTTCCGGCGTCGTGGCGCCAGGCCACGCGCACGGTGTCGCCCACCTCGAAGAAAGTGGCGCGGCCGGGGGCGGAATTGGGCAGCAGGGCCTCGATGCGCGTGCCGTTGGGCAGCTCCACGATGTAGGTCGTGATGTCGCCGACGTAGAGAAGCTCCCGCACCTTGCCCGTGAACTGATTTTTCAGATCGCGATGGGACTCCGGTGCGCCGATACGCACCTGCTCGGGTCTCAGGGCGAGTACCCCGCGCTCGCCCGCCCGCGCGCCTTCGCGCGGAGGCGCCGCCACCTCACCCAGGCCCTTCACCTCGAGCTTCAGACCCGCCGCGGAAGCCTCGAGGACCTCCGCCTCCAGGATGTTGCACTTGCCGATGAAATCCGCGACGAAGCGGTTGACGGGAAATCCGTAGAGCCTGGAGGGCTCGTCGAGCTGCTCGACGCGGCCGGCATTCATCACGGCGATGCGGTGCGACAAAGCCAGCGCCTCGCTCTGCGCATGGGTGACGAACACGAAGGTCACGCCGACGTCGCGCTGCAGCGCGATCAATTCGATCTGCATCTCCTCGCGCAGCTTTGCGTCGAGCGCGCCGAGCGGCTCGTCGAGCAGCAGGACCCGCGGCCGGTTCACGAGCGATCGGGCCAGCGCCACGCGCTGCTTCTGGCCGCCGGAGAGCTCGTGCGGCAGGTGTCCTCCCTTGTCCTCGAGATGCACGAGGTCGATCGCGTCCTTGACCTTCGCCTGGATTTCGTCCGGCGGCTTGCCCGCCATCTTGAGCGGGAAGGCTATGTTCTGCGACACCGTCATGTGCGGGAACAGGGCGTAGCTCTGGAACACCGTGTGGATCGGGCGCCGCTCGGGCGGCGTGCCCGCCATGTCGCGGCCGTCGAGGAGGATCGCACCCGCGTCGGGCAGGTCGAAGCCGGCGATCAGCCGCAGAAGCGTGGTCTTGCCGCAGCCCGAGGGTCCCAGCAGGGTGAAGAACTCGCCGGCTTCGATGGCGATGCTGACCCGGTCGACGGCGGTGAGCGCCCCGAAGCGGCGCGTGACGTTCCTTATCTCGAGAAGCGCCATGGTTTTCGAGGCGTCAGCGGGGTCCGATAAGCGCCCAGGCGAGAGCAAGGGCAAGGACGAGGGTCGCGAGAGCGAGCAGCCGGTTGCGCGACCTCTGCGCGGCGAGCAGCTCATCGAGCGCGCGCTCGATGCGGTTTATGCGATCGTCGGCGAGCGCGCGATGCAGGAGGCGCGGGAGCTGCGGCAGCATCGTCGCCCAGCGGGGCGCCTCGCTGCGCACCGCGCGCAACAGGCCCTTCAGGCCGACCTGCTCGCGCATCCATTTCTCCAGGAACGGTTTTGCCGTTTTCCACAGATCGAGGTCGGGGTCGAGCTGCCGGCCGAGGCCTTCTATGTTGAGCAGCGTCTTCTGCAGCATCACCAGTTGCGGCTGGATGGCGACGTTGAAGCGGCGCGAGGTCTGGAACAGGCGCACGAGCGCCCTGCCGAAGGAGATCTCCTTCAGGGGCCGGTCGAAGAACGGCTCGCACACGGCGCGGATCGCGTCCTCGAACTCGTCGGCGCGCGTGTCGGCGGGCACCCAGCCGGCCTCGAGATGCGCGCGCGCCACGCGCGCATAGTCGCGCTGGAAGAAACCGAGGAAATTCTGGGCGAGATACTGCTTGTCGATTTCGGTAAGGGTGCCCATGATGCCGAAATCCAGCGCCACGTAGCGCCCCTCGGGTGTGACCAGGATGTTTCCCGGGTGCATGTCGGCATGGAAGAAGCCGTCGCGGAACACCTGCGTAAAGAAGATCTCGACGCCCGTGCGCGCAAGCTTGGGGATATCCACGCCCTGCCGGCGCAGCTCCTCGACCTGACTTACGGGGGTGCCGGGCATGCGCTGCATGGTCATCACCGTGCCGGTGCACCAGTCCCAGTACACCTCCGGCACGGCGAGCAGCGGGGAATCGGAGAAATTGCGGCGCAGTTGGCTTGCGTGCGCCGCTTCGTGCATCAGATCCAGCTCCTCGAAGAGGTGCCGGGCAAACTCCGCGACCACCTCGCGCGGCCTCAGGCGCTTCCCGTCAGCCCAGACGCGCTCGACCAGACCGGCCGCGGCGTCCATGAGCGCGAGGTCTTTCGCGATCACCGGCAGCATTCCGGGCCTGAGGATCTTGACGGCGGCCTCGGTTCCGCCGGGAAGCACGGCGAAGTGCACCTGCGCGACCGAGGCGCTCGCGACCGGCTTGGGATCGAATTTCTCGAAGATCGCCGCAATCGGCTTGCCGAATGCGCGTTCGACCTCGGCGACCGCGAGCTCGCCCGCAAACGGGGGCACATGATCCTGCAGCCTCGCCAGCTCGTCGGCGATGTCGGCCGGCAGCAGGTCGCGCCGCGTCGAGAGCACCTGGCCGAATTTGACGAAGATGGGCCCGAGCGCCTCGAGGGCGCGGCGCAGCCGCACTGCTCGGGGCTCGGAGAGCGCGCGAAAGAAAAGAAGCGCGCCGGTGACGCGCGCGGCCCGGCTCCCCGCCGCGAGCGCGAATTCGTCCAGCCCGAAATACAGGGCTATCCAGAAAATCTTGGCGAGGCGGAGCAAGGAGTGGGAGGCGCGCCCTAGCGAAGCGGCAAATTTACCAGAATTGCACCGCGCGTCCCGGACGCGCGGGTTCAGCGCTTGCGGGCGCTTCCCAGGCGCTCGACTCGCTTCTCCAGGCGCGCTACTTCGCCGCCCAGGGCGTCGACGTCGCGGAGAAACCTCTCCACGTCCTCAGGCCGGGCCAGAAGGGGCTGTTCCTCGGTCCAGTACTCGGCGAGGTTCTCCGCCAGTCGCAATGCGGCCTCCCGCTGCCACGCCGCGAAGGCTCTGCTGCCCGAGGCGAGGCGGTGGGCCGCGACATCCCCGAACACGGCCGAGAGGTCTTCCTCTACGTCCCAGGCGAGATTGCGGAAAAGATAGTCCACGGTGCTCGCCAGGTCCGCCGGCCCCTCGATCTGGATCTGGCTTCGCGCTGCGTCCACGCGTGCGATCAGGAACGGCAGGGCGCCCGGTTGGATCTTCACGACGAGCGCGCTCGCCGCGCCTTGCTCGGCGGAGTCGAGCAGGCCGCTGTCGGCGATCTTCAGGCGCAGATGCGGAAGGGGCGGACAGTGGAATTCCACGCCCTGCCCCGCGAATGCCCTGAGCCGCTCGGCCGCCCAGGGCTGCTGCCGGAGCAGGTGGTTCAACCCGGCGACGGCGCTGCGCTCGAACACGGGAGCACCCAGGCGGCCGCCGGGGTCAGTTCGGCTGCTGTATTCCGGCGAGGAGCCAGCCGGAAGCCCCGTTCACCGGCTTGCACAGATTCCAGATCTCCTCGAAAGGCTCGGCGGGTGCGCTCACTTTTTCCCGGATCGAGCCGGAAAAACGGACGCTCGCCCAGTGCAGGTCGCGTTCGGTGACGAGCTCGAGCAGGGATGCCTTCAAGGTCACCACGTCGGTTCCCTGTCCGGCCGAGCCCTCGACGGCGTCGCTCTTGAGCGCGTCGAACATCTCTTCCGTGGTGACCTGGCGCAGCCGGGCGAGATCGCCGCGGTCGCTCGCCTCCTGGATGCGCAGGAAGTTGCGTCGAGCCTCTTTCAGAAAGCCTTCGACGTCGAAGTCCGACGGGATACTGGAGACGAACTGGCTGCGGTAGTCGGGTTGTGCGCCCGTGTTCCCGAGGCGCTGCGAAGGCGGCGGTGCGGCCACCGTCTCGTCGCCGAAGCCGGCATAGTGTGCCCCGGGTCCCTGCGTTCGCTCCCTGGACTGCGACCGCATGAACGCGAGCGCGAGGACGCCGGCGAGCAGAGCCACGAGGAATACCCCAAGCGCCGACCCGAATCCGTGCGCGAACAGCCAGCCCAGACCGAGGCCCGCGGCGAGCCCCGCAAGGGGTGCAAACCAGCGTCCCGATCCGGACGATTGCGGCGCTGTCGCCGGCTGCTGCGACGGAGGGGTCACCTGCTTCGGAGGGGCGGCGACCTGGCGCTGGACCCCGAGGCTCCGTCCGCCTCCCAGCCGCGCCGCCTGGGCGCCATCGGCCGCGACGGCCGCGCCGAACGTCAGCGCGATCAGGCAAATGATCAATCTCTTCATGGTCTCTCTCCCCCTCCTAGATTTTGTAGCCCCGATGCACGGCAACCACGCCCGCGCCCAGGTTGAAGAATTCGACATTCTCCAGGCCCGCCCGTTCCAGCACGGCCTTCAGGCTCTCCTGGTCCGG
>DASSJA010000006.1:0-2834 GCA_035691445.1 Burkholderiales bacterium
TGTTCGACGACGGCCCGGAGCCCACGGGTCTGCGCTACTGCAACAACGGCGTGGCGCTGCGCTTCATCCCCAAGACCGGCAAGGCGTAGTCTCGGGCGGATTCGCGCTCCACGCGCCGTGACGCGCGGGCTTGTCTCCCTCTGCGTCGCGGTCGGCGGCCTCGCCGGCTGCCTCGCCATCGGAGACTCCGCGGTTCCGATCGGCACGCTGTCGGTGCCGGCCCTGCGGCCTTCGCCGGAGCGCACGCTGGTCATCGTGCTCCCCGGCTTGTGGGGCGACGCCGCGGATTTGCGCGACCACGGCATCGCCGCGGCTATCCAGCAGGCCTGGCCCGAAGCCGACGTGATGCTGACGAGCGCGACGCTCGCCTACTACCGCGACGGCAGGCTCGTGCCACGGCTGCACGAGGACATCGTGCGCCCCGCCCTAGGCAGAGGCTATCGCGCGATCTGGCTCGCGGGCGCGTCCCTCGGCGGCATGGGCGCGCTGCTCTACGAACGGGACCATCCCGGCGAGCTCACGGGGATCGTGCTGTTCGCGCCCTTTCTCGGCGAAGGCCGGCTCCTCGACGAGATTCGCGCCGCCGGGGGCCCGGAAAAGTGGGACCCCGGTCCGCTGCCGCCCGAGATGGGCGCCGACAACTATCAGCGCCAGGTGTGGAAGATGGTGAAGGGATGGGCCGGCCGGCCGGAGCTCCCGCGCCGCGTGTGGCTCCTGTGCGGAACGGACGATCGCCTTCTGAGTGCTGCGCGGCTGCTCGCGCCCGAGCTTCCCGGGGCTCACTACCTGGAGATGCCGGGAGGGCACACCTGGGACTTGTGGGTCGGCGCCGCGAAGGAAGTATTTTCGCGCATTCGCCGCGAGTCTGGGGGCGCATAAAAACGAAGCCGCGGGCTCGCCGCGGCTTCGTTCGATCGAGGACGGGCTCGCCCGTCCCGGCGGTGCTGCTCTACAGATTGGCGGTAAGCGTGCGCTGCGACTTCCACGCGCTGTAGATCAGCAGCAGCGTCAGCAGGACGGCCGTCACGCCGAACACCGAGTACGCCAGGTTCGACGGGGACAGGGAGATGCCCGTGCCGGCGACCACGTCCTTCGTGGGCTCCAGCTTCAGCGCATACATCCCGGTGTAGTGCATGCCGCACACCGCGATCCCCATGACGAACGCGCTTCCGAAGCGCTGCAGGTTGCCGCGCAGGTTGAACGCGAGCCATAGAGCCACGGTCGCAGCCACGACGGCGATCGCATTGGCCGCCCAGAAGAACGTCGGATCGTAGCTGATCTTGGCGGGCATGATCATCGCCGCCATTCCCGTGTAGTGCATCAAGGCGACGCCCGAGCCGGTGAGGATTCCGCCCAGGGGCAGATTGAACGGTCCGCCGTCGCTGCGCCCCACGATGAACAGTCCGACGGCCGGCGCGAGGATGGCCAGAACCAGCGACGCGATCGTGAGGGTCGGGTCGTACGCCACCGGTATCCCCAGGTCGGCCGCGTTCATGCCGATGAAGTGCATGGACCAGATCGCGCCGCCACCGACCGCGGCGGCCGCGCCGATCACCGAACCGATCACGCCTCCCCAGGTCCGCGCGGTCGGGATCGAGATCGCGAGCTGCAGGGCCGTGTAGGAACCGAACACCGATATCACGTACGACAGCGCTACCAGAAACGGCTCGTATTGAATAGTGTTCATCTCAGTACCTCCATTCGTTCGTATGTGTAAACAACGCTTTGCATCGAACGGTCAAGGCCGCCGAATTATAGATCATAGTTGACCTTGAATGTGCAGCGAGGGTCTCCCTTCGCCTTGCACGCCGCTTTTTGCACGCGAGTGCCCGCGCTCAACGGGCCCGCATCAAGAAATCCCTGCATGAATCCGCCGATAAACTCGCAGCACGCGTTCTTGCCCGCGCTGCAAAATGGACTGTCCGGGAAGCCTACGTCGGTGTCCGTCGCGTCCACCTTGGTGAGCGCCTCGAGCGCGGGAACCAGCGTCCTGCGCAGCGCCGTGGGCATCTTCAGCGGGCTGCCGAAAGACCATTCCTTCTCGTATTGAAAGGCGCCGATCTTTTTCCCCGCGGCGAACAGCTCCTGCTCCCTCGTATCCGGACCGAACGATTCGCCGTAGGCCTGCACCAGGGGCGCGATGTTCGGAAACCGCGTGGCGATCTCCCTGACCGACGGGGCAGCAACGGCATGGGAGCCTTCCACGTCGATCAGGTTGTACTCCGGGGCAAGGTCTTTCAGCTCCGCAGCCAATTTGACCTTGTCGACGTGCGTGACGTCCATGCTGATTTTCACGAGCTTCGACCCCGAGCCCGACTCCGCCAGATGCTGCCCCGTGATGGGGTAGCCCTTGCGGACGAGCAAAGCCGCTATCCGAGCCAGTGCGCCGCTCTTGTCAGCACCGCCTATCGTGATGGTCACCATACCCGCCTCCGTCTGATGACTTATGCAACTTCCGTGCCTCTGATGGGCGGCGCGGGGAGCGGTATTTGTTCCGGTCGCGCGCAAGCCTTGCGTCCCCGCCCGCCTCCGCAGAGCGCGCATGTCGCCCCGGAGGCCTCGGGCTGTGTCGGTAACTCGTCGCCGGAGCGCGAATCCTATCCCAATGACATATCGTCGGCGCCGGGCACCCGCGCCCTGTAAATCGTCGATACAGGAATTACAAGCCGTTACACGGCAGCCCGTCAACAACGCTCCCGAACGGGCCGTTCTCGCAGGTAGTCCTTCCACGAAAGGAGCGAACATGAAAACCAGGACGTTCCGTCTCTGCGGCCTCGCGGTCGTTGCCGCTTCCGCCATCGCTGTAGGGTCGCCCGCTCTCGCGCACGAGGGCA
>DASSJA010000007.1:0-2780 GCA_035691445.1 Burkholderiales bacterium
CTCGAGCATCGCCTGCGCGTCTCGCGCCGCGACAGCGGCGTAGACCTCGAGCCGCTCGCGCACGCGGGCGGATCGCGGGGTGCAGCCCAGCCATTTACGTTCGATCCACAGGGCCCGGACCTTTGCCGGGGGGAGATAGGCCAGCGTGACGTCCGCGGCGTAGCGCAACTGCACGAGTGCCGCCTTCGACGGTTCCTCCGTGCACAGCGCGCCGGGGCGCTTCAGGACGAGCAGGGTCGGGACGACGGTGGTCTCGGGCGAACCCAGAGGATCGGCGCCGGGATCCTCAAGCACGCGCGCGATTTCGAAGGCGGCAGATTGGACGCGCAGAAGAGGCGAGGACACGTATCCGGGCGCCGGTGCGTTCAGGTAGCCCGTGCCGGCGTGATCGGTCATCTCGATGATCGGCAAGGGGGAGGTGGCAACCTCACCCAGGATCCGCGCGGTGGTTCTCTCGAAGCGGCTGCGCGAAGACTCGAGCTGCACGAACGGATAAAAATCCGAATTCACCGGCGCTCCGAGCGTGACGAGCACGCGCTCTATCTGCCTTTTTACGCCGAGGCTGCGTGCAAGCACCTCCTCCTGGCGGGTAATGCCGATCCGGCGCAGCTGATCCAGGAAGTCCCTTTCACCCAATGGCAGCGCGCCCGGGCGTGGGACGCGGCCCTGGGGCGTCGCGACCAGCACGATATCTCCGGGATTCGCCTCGTAGACCTCATAGTCCGAAAAATTCTCCCCGAGTGCGGCGATGATCGATCCGAGCAGAAGGTCGTTGAATTCGTACAACTGCACCCACTGCACGAAAAGGCCGCCGGGCGCCAGGTAGCGTTTCGTCTCCCGGTAGAACTCGGTGGTGAACAGCCCGGCCACGCCGTTGACCCAGGGATTGGAAGGCTCGGAAATGATGACGTCGTACTGCTTCCCGTGACGCGCGAAGAACGTCTTCGCGTCCTCGAAATACACGTGGCTGCGCTTGTCGTGATAAGCACGGTCCACGCGGAGAGAGAAAGCGCGCGCCCCGTCGACCATGGCCGGCTCGATCTCCACGGTGTCGACAGCGCGTGGACTGCTGTGCGAGAGCACGACCGCGGTCGTGAGGCCGGAGCCCCACCCTATGTTGGCGAAGGTTTTCGCATCCGGCTTGACCAGCAGAGGCAGGGCCCCGGCCAGAGTCATGGTGTACTCGTCTTCGACGGGGGGCTGATTCTGGTCGAGACGGATGCCTGCATCCGACTTGCCGTTGGTGAGTATCGCAACCGCATCTTTCGTGCCGCGCACGGCCACCGACGCTGTCTTCCCGTCACGGTAGAAGATCACCGGAGCGAACGCCGGGTCGACCTGGCCGTAGCGAAACACGCCCGAAGAGAGGCGCTCCGGCTCGAGGATGGGGACGCGCGCCGTCGCGGTGGCCGCCAGCATGCCGATCGCGAATGCCGCAAAAGCGTGGATGCGCCGCGTCGCCGCCAGCGAATAGCGCAGCATCCAGGCACCGAGCAGGATGTCGGTAGCGGCGCCGATCAGCAGCGCGAGCTTGAGCCCCGCGTGAGGCATGAGCAGGTGCACTGCGACCAGTACGCCGACGATGGCTCCCAGTGTGTTCGAGCCGTACACCTGGCCGATCGCGCGCTCACCCCTTCCGCCGCGGATCAGCACATGGGTGAAAAGCGGGAGCGTCATCCCGGCAAGGAAGGTCGCGGGCAGCATCACGGCGAAGGAAAGGGCATGGCTGAAGAGGTTGAACAGCGGATAGGCACTGTCGTTGTGCTCCAGGGCCCCGAGGGCCCAGGCCATCCAGTCGAATGTCCAGTGGTAGATGTACAGCGTGCCCACCGCGGCCAGGCCCATGAGCACCTGAACCATGCCGGCGAAGCGCACGGGATCGGCTATCCGGTCGATCCTCCGGCGGATCCAGAGGCCGCCGAGCGCGAGCCCCGTGATGAAGGCCGAAAGCATCAGCTCGAAGGCGTCGAAGGACGAACTGAGAACGAGGGAGAGCATCCTGATCCAGACGATCTCGTAGACGAACGACGCGAACCCGGTGACGAAGGCGCCGACGAGAAAGAGCCGCGCCACGTAATTGCCGGACGAGGCCGCGCCGCCCGAGGGCGCCGCCGCGACCGGCGCCGGCTCGCCGCGGTGCGCCAGGGCGAGCACCGCGGCCGCGAGTGCCAGGTTCGCGATCCCGGCAAGCCGCATCGTGCCCGGCATGCCGACCCACCCGAGCAGCAGGAAAGCCGAAACCAGCGCTCCGGCCGCAGCACCTATCGAGTTCGTGAAGTAGAGCATCGCCAGGTGGTGGCCGCTCGCCTGCGGTTCCCGGCGGATGATCGCGCCGGAAAGCAGCGGGAAGGTCATGCCGAGCAGCACCGTTTGCGGGACGATCAGCGCGGCGGCGATGGCATACTTGTAGACCTCGACCGCGCCGGGAGAGCCGAGCGCAGGGATCACATGATCGAGGGAGAGCTGCGTCAGGAGAACGAACGATTCGTGGAAAATCAGCGCGGCCACGCCGATGGCCGCCTCGATCCAGCCGTAGGCGGCGAGCAGGTTCCGAACGCGCGCGCTCCAGCGGCTCGCGAGCCATGCCCCGAGCGCCATGCCGCCCATGAAGGCGGCGAGCACGAAGGACTGGGCAAACGCCGCAGCGCCCAGGAAGAGCTTCAGGTAGTGCGACCAGACGGACTCGTAGATGAGGCCGGTGAATCCGGAAACGGTGAACAGCGCGAACAGCAGTCTGATATTTTTGTTGTGCAAGGCGCTTTCCTCGGGCTGCGAAAAAG
>DASSJA010000008.1:0-4596 GCA_035691445.1 Burkholderiales bacterium
TACGACACGTGGTACGACCAGTTCGTCAAGGAGTGGGGGGCGGCCAACGGCGTGAACGCGACCGTCGATCACATCCCTCACCTCGAGCTTCCGGCGCGGCTTGCGGCCGAGATTTCGGCCAAGGCGGGCCACGACCTGGCCGGCCTGTTCAGTCTCGGACCGCATCTCTATCGCGACAACGTTGTCGACCTGAAGAAGCTGGTCCTGGACACGGAGAAGAAGTACGGCAAGGCCGGCGCGATCGGCCGCAACCTCTGCTACGACACCGAGACCCGCAAGTGGCCGGCCTTCCCTGACTTCTACATCAGCTTTCCGGGCCTTTACCGCAAGGACCTCTGGGACGAGATCGGCATGAAGCCCGACACCTGGGATGAGCTGCGCAGGGGCGGCATGAAGCTGAAGGAGAAGGGCCACCCCGTGGGAATCGGCTTGTCACACAGCCAGGATCCGAACGTGAGCTGGCGCAGCGTCCTGTGGTCGTTCGGCGCCACGGTCCAGGACCCAACCGGCAAGCATGTCACGATCAACTCGAAGCAAACGCTGGAGGCGATCAAGTACGCGGCCGCCCTCTACAAGGACGCGATGACCAGCGAGGTGCTGTCCTGGGACGACGCCTCGAACAACCGCTACCTCCAGTCGGGACGCGCCTGCTGGATCCACAACCCGATCTCGGCGTACCGCTCGACGCAGAAGACAAACGAAAAGCTCGCCGACAACATCTTCATCTGGAAGACGCCGGCCGGCCCGGTGCGGCGCATCTGCGCGGCGCAGACGCAGTGCTACATCGTTTGGAAGTTCTCGCGGAACCAGGGAGCGGCCGAAGCCTTCCTGAGCCACCTCGCCTCCCACTACACGGAGGCTTTCTCGGCGAGCACCGGCTACAACAACCCGATGATTCCGGGGATGGTGCCGCAGCCGATGCCCATCTTGTCCAACGACCCCACCTCGCATCCGAGCGACAAGCTGGAAGTCCTGCAGACGGCAATCGAGTGGAACAACACTTTCGGCTACCCGGGTCCGGACACGCCGCAGATCGACGAGGCGGCAGTCAACTTCATCATCGTGGATATGATGGCCAACGTCGCCACCGGGAAGATGAGCGCCGAGGAGTCGATGAAGCGGGCCGAGAAAGAGATTAAGAGCATCTTCGCGAAGTGGGAGAAGCGCGCCTGAGAGCGCGCTGAAACGTCACCGCATGGCTGTTAGCGGGCCCCGGGATGCACTTCCGGGGCCCGTGCATCATGCTGCGCTCAGAGGAATGGGATTCAAATGGGTCAGGTAATCGCGAGAAAACTACGCAAGCAGTTCGGCGACGTCGCTGCCGTCGACGGGGTAGACCTCGAGGTGAGGGACGGCGAGTTCATGGTGTTCCTCGGACCTTCGGGCTGCGGCAAGACGACGATCCTGCGCATGATCGCGGGGCTGGAGTCGCCGACCTCGGGAGAGATCCTGATCGGCGATCGCGTCGTGAACGGGCTGCCGCCGCGCAGCCGCGGCATCGCCATGGTGTTCCAGGGCTACGGCCTCTACCCGCACCTCACGGTGCGCAATAACATCGCCTTCCCGCTGCGCACGCAGCACATCCCCGGCGAGACGATCGAGAAGAAGGTGACCTGGGCGGCGGGCATTCTCGGCATCACGCGGCTGCTCGATCGCAAGCCGCGGCAGCTCTCGGGCGGCGAGCAGCAGCGCGTCGCGCTCGCACGCGCGCTGGTGCGCGAGCCGACGGTTTTCCTCCTCGACGAGCCGCTCTCGAACCTGGATGCGAAGCTGCGCACCAGCGCGCGCAACGAAATTAAGCAGTTCCAGCGCGAGATCGGCACCACCACGATCTACGTGACGCACGATCAGGTGGAGGCAATGGGTCTCGGCGACCGCATCGTAGTGCTCGAGCACGGCAAGCTGAGGCAGGTCGGCACGCCCGCGGAGATTTACGGCGATCCGGCCGACACTTTCGTTGCGACGTTCCTCGGTGCGCCTCCGATGAACCTGCTCGAACGCGGCGGGCGCATCGAGGGCTTCCGCCCCGAGAACTTCCTGCACCAGGACCTGCAGCAGAAGGGCGTCGAGCCGGCTCGCTACAGCTTCAAGGTTCAGCGCATCGAATACCTCGGCAACGAGCGCATCCTGTACGGCTTCATCGACGGTCAGGCGAACGGCATCGAGTACACCGGGCGTGTGTCGTCGCACATCACCGAACCCGTGCTGCGCGAGGGTGAGACGTACCCCTTCACCGTGCACCCCAGGGAGCTGAAGTACTTCGACAAGGCATCGGGCAGGCGCTTGCCCGGCCCGGCTTGACGCCATGGATCACGCCGCTGCCCTGCCGCGCCCGCGCGCATTCCGTCCGATCGACGAGGCCGATTTCTTCGGCGTCCTGCTGGTCGCGCCGGCGATCGTCTTCATCGTCGCTCTGGTCGCGGTGCCGTTCTTCCTTGCACTCTACTACAGCGTCAGCGCCTACAATCTGGGTACGCTCAGCTTTTCCTTCGTTGGGCTGCAGAACTTCATCGCCGTGACGAAGAGCGACATCTTCCGCAGGACGCTGCTCAACACCTTCATTTTCACCTTTGCCTCCAACGCCATCGCGCTCGTCCTCGGCAAGATCACCGCGCTGCTGCTGCTGCGCGAGTTCCCGGGCCGCAAGATCGTGCGCTGCCTGCTGATCCTGCCGTGGGCGGTGCCGGTGGCGCTCGCCGCGATCACATGGCGCTGGATGCTCGACTCGGAGTACAGCGTCATCAACTGGGCGCTGGTGCACGCGCACATCGTCCCCGCGTCGGTCTGGCCGAACTGGCTCGGCGAGGAAGGCCTGGCGATGATCTCGATCGTCGTGATCCAGGCTTGGCGCCTGTTTCCCTTCTCCGCGATCATCTTTCTCGCCGGCCTCACCTCGGTGCCGAAGACGATCATCGACGCGAGCTACATCGACGGCGCCGGGTACTGGCGGCGCACCTTCCAGATCGTGCTGCCGGTGATCCTGCCGATCATGATGGTGGCACTGCTTTTCGGCCTGGTGTTCACCTTCACCGACATGAGCGTGGTGTACCTGGTCACCAAGGGCGGACCGACCAACAGCACGCAGGTGCTGGGCTCGCTTGCCTTCCAGGTCGGTATCCTCGCGGGAGACGTCGGCCAAGGCGCGGCGATCTCGCTCTATCTGTTCCCGTTCCTGCTGATCGCGACGTTCTTCCTGCTGCGCTTCCTGCGGCGGCGGGAGATCTAGGATGAACCTGCGCAACCTGGGACGGGATACCGGATTCGTCGCGGCGCTCGTCGGCGTCGTGGGGTTCGCCGCGTTCCCGTTCTACTGGATGGTGATCACCGCGTTCAAACAGGATTCCGACCTCTACAACCTCGAATCGATCCCGTTCTGGTTCAACCAGGCGCCGACGCTCGAGCACGTGAAGCTGCTCTTCGCCGGGACGCAGTTCGTGCGTTGGGTCGGGAACTCGCTCCTCATCGGCATCATCGTGGTGGCGATCACCCTCGTCACCGCGGTCCCCGCCGGGTACAGCCTCGCCAGGATGACGAGCCGCAAGGCCGAGAACCTGGGGATCGGCATCTTCCTTACCTACCTCGTGCCGCCGACGCTGCTGTTCCTGCCCCTCTCGCGCGTGGTCTCGCTCTTTCACCTGCAGGATTCGGTCTGGTCGCTCGTGCTCATCTATCCCACTTTCACGATCCCGTTCTGCACCTGGCTGCTGATGGGCTTTTTCAAGTCGGTGCCGCGGGCGATTGAGGAGGCGGCGGTGGTCGACGGCTGCAGCCTGCTCGGCGCGTTCGTCAAGGTGATCCTGCCCGTGTCGGTCCCCGGGATCCTTACCACCGTCATTTTCACGTTCACGCTGACCATGCAGGAGTTCATCTACGCCCTGACCTTCATCTCCTCCGAGAGGCAGGTCCCCGTGACTCTCGGCGTCGCGACCGACCTAGTGCGCGGCGACATCTTCTACTGGGGTTCGCTGATGGCCGCGGCGCTGATCGCGAGCGTGCCGTTCGCCATCCTCTACAACATGTTCCTCGACCGCTTCATCATGGGGATCACCGGCGGCGCCATGAAGTAGCCGGCCCCGGGCGAGCGAAAGCTGTCCGTGCACTGTACGCGCGGTCCGCGACGCTCAGGGACAGTGGGAAGTAGGAGCCTGGCTTGCTTTCACCCGGACTTGGGGATAGGATTCGCGGGCTTCGGTAATTGCACGACGAGAGGCCGCCATCGGAATAAAGCGGCCCCCAATACCGTTTGCCGCGGGGGCCAGCTCGAGTTGCCGCCGGGCATCCGGACGGCGCCGTTATCGCACACCTCATTCACCGCCTACAGGAGGAGATTCGCATGAACAAGGAACAGACCAAAAAGTCTGACGCAGGGTCGCGCCGCAAGTTTCTCGCGGGAGCGGTCGCAGCGACGACCGGTGCCGCCACGCTGGGCTTCCCGATGATCGCCAAGGGACAGACCGGGCCGATCACGATGCGCTGGCAGTCGACCTGGCCGTCGAAGGATATCTTCCACGAATACGCGCTCGACTACGCCAAGATCGTGAACGACATGACGGGTGGCGACCTCAGGATCGAGGTGCTGCCCGCCGGCGCGGTGGT
>DASSJA010000009.1:0-12284 GCA_035691445.1 Burkholderiales bacterium
CTCCGAGCCCCCGCGCAGGATGCACGCGTTGCCCGCCTTGAGGCACAGCCCGGCCGCATCCGCGGTCACGTTCGGGCGCGATTCGTAGATGATGCCGATCACGCCCAGGGGCACGCGCATCCTTCCGACCCTGATTCCCGAGGGCTGCTCGCGCAGCTCGCTGATCTCGCCCACGGGATCGGGGAGCCTTGCGACCTCTTCGAGACCCTGCGCCATCGCCTCGATCGTCCTGCCGGTGAGCGTCAGCCGGTCGATGAATGCCGCGTCCTTGCCGCCGGCCCGCGCCGATTGGAGGTCGCCCGCGTTGGCGGCGACGAGCTTCTTCGCATCGCGTCTGAGCGCCTTGGCCGCGGCGGCGAGCGCGCTGTTCTTGGTATCCGTGTCCGCACGCGCGACCTCGCGGGCGGCGACGCGGGCGCGCTGCCCGACCTGGAGCATGTAGGACTTGATGTCCGAAGGGGCGTTCACCCGGGAATCTTACCCCGGTGAGCGGTGCTGTGCAGGCGGTGCCCGACGGGACAAAGGCTGTCGGCCACTCCGCGCACGACGAAGAAATGCAAGCCGATGATCAATCCGATGGAGGCGCCCAGTCTGCCCGTGAGCCCGATCTCCTTGACGCCGGGCGCGGTTCCGGAGATCTTCACCACATCCGCATGGATCCGCTCGAATATTCACGTTATGCCCGTCAGATCGTCGCCGCCAGCCCCGCGCTGCGCGAGGAGCTCGAGCGCGCGGGGGAGGGCGGCTGGGGGCGCGATGCGATGCAGGCTTTCCTGCGCGAGCGCGCGCCTGCCGACGAAGCCGCCTTGCATTCGAGCTTGCGGCAGCTCCGCCGGCGCGTGCTGCTGCGGACGATGGCGCGCGATCTGTCCGGGGACGCCGGACTGGACGAGGTCTGCGCGACGATGTCGGCGCTGGCGGAGGTCGCGATCGACGCGGCGCTCGCGTTCCTCGAGCCGCGGATGGCGAAGGGCGGGCGCCCGCAGCTCGCCGTCGTCGGCATGGGCAAGCTCGGCGGTGGCGAGCTGAACGTCTCCTCCGACGTCGATCTCGTCTTCCTCTATCCGGAGGAGGACGAGGCGGCGGGCCACCTGGAGTTCTTCACGCGCCTCGGGCGGCGCCTGATCGCCGCGCTCGACGAGCGCACCCAGGACGGCTTCGTTTTCCGGGTAGATATGCGTTTGCGCCCCTGGGGGGAGGGCGGGGCGCTCGCGACGAGCTTCGACGCCCTCGAGGAGTATTTCGTGACGCAGGGGCGCGAGTGGGAGCGCTACGCCTGGATCAAGGCGCGCGCCCTTCGCGGCGAGAACCCGGCTCTCGCCGCGATCGTGCGCCCCTTCGTATACCGCAAGTACCTCGATTACGGGGCCTTTGCAGCGATGCGCGAGCTGCACGCACAGATCCGCGCGGAGGTGGCGCGCCGCGAGCTCTCCGACCACATCAAGCTCGGCCCCGGAGGCATCCGCGAGATCGAGTTCATCGCGCAGGCGTTCCAGCTGATCCGCGGCGGCCGCGACCCCGCGCTGCAGGTCCGGCCGACGCTCGCGGTGCTCGCGCTGCTCGCCGAGAAGGGGCTGCTTCCGGGGGCGGCCTACGAAGAACTCTCCGAGGCCTACGGGTTCCTGCGCGGCCTGGAGCACCGGCTGCAGTATCTCGACGACGCGCAGACGCACATGCTGCCCGGGAGCGGCGAAGACCGTCTGCTCGTGGCCAGGGGAATGGGCTTTGCGTCCTGGGACTCCTTTCGCGCCGCGCTCGAGGTGCGCCGCACGCGCGTTTCGTGGCACTTCGAGCAGCTGTTCTCGGTGGACGAGGTGCCGAAGCACGCGCTCGCCCCCCTGTGGGCCGGGGAAAACGCCGAGCAGCGCCTCGCGCAGCTCGGGTTCCGCGACGCCGCCGGCGCGGCCGCTCGGCTCACCGCGGTGCGCTCGGGCGCGCGCTACAACGGCTTGCCTCTGACGAGCCGATCCCGTTTCGACGCCCTGATTCCGCGGGTCATCGAGGAATCCGCGGCTCGCGGCGACGCCGACGCGACGCTCGCGCGCTTCCTCGATCTCATCGAGACGGTCAGCCGCCGCGCCGCCTATCTCGCGCTGCTCGACGAGCACCCGGCTGTGCTCGCGCGTCTCGCGCAGCTCTTCCGTGCCTCGAGCTGGGCGGCAGAGTACCTCAACCGGCATCCGATCGTCCTCGACGAGCTGCTCGACGCGCGCACGCTGTTTGCGCGGCCGGACTGGGACGGCCTTGCCAACGAGCTGCGGGCCCAGCTCGCCGCGCGACAAGGCGACGAGGAGCGGCAGATGGACTGGCTGCGCGAAGTGCACCACGCCCAGGTCTTTCGCCTGCTCGCGCAGGATCTCTCGGGCCTGCTCTCAGTCGAAGCTCTCGCCGACCACCTGTCCGATCTCGCGGACCGCATGCTTCAGGTCACCCTCGAGCTGTGCTGGAAGCAGCTGCGCGTGCGCCATCGCCAAGAGCCGAGGTTCGCGGTCGTAGCCTACGGCAAGCTCGGGGGCAAGGAGCTCGGCTACGCGTCGGACCTGGATCTCATCTTCCTCTACGACGATCCGGACGATCGGGCGCAGGAAGCCTACGCGCGTCTCGCACAGCGCCTGAGCCGCTGGCTCACCAGCCGCACGGCGGCGGGAGTGCTCTTCGACATCGACCTGCGGCTGCGCCCGGAGGGGGAGAGCGGGCTCCTGGTCAGCTCGCTCGACGCCTTCCGCCGCTATCAGCGCGAATCGGCGTGGACCTGGGAGCACCAGGCGCTCACGCGGGCGCGTTTCTGCGCCGGCGACGCGGTCCTGGGCGCTGCGTTCGAGGAGGAAAGGAGCGCGATCCTGAGGATGCGGCGCGATGAAGCGAAGTTGCGAGAGGACGTTCTGTCGATGCGCGAGCGGCTCCTCGAAGGCCACCCGAACCCGAGCGGGCTCTTCGACCTGAAGCATGACCGCGGCGGGATGATAGACATCGAGTTTACGGTGCAGTACCTGGTCCTTGGCCATGCGCACCGCCACGCCGAGCTCACCCGCAACGCCGGCAACATCGCCTTGCTCGGGCTCGCCGCGCAGGTCGGCCTGATCCGCGGTGATCGCGCCGAAGCGGCGGCCGACGCCTATCGGGACTTCCGCAAGCGGCAGCACTGGCTGCGCCTTAATGGTGCGAAGTACGCGCGCGTTCCGGCGCGGGAAGTCGAAAACCGGATCGAGGCAACGCGCTCGTTGTGGCGGAGCGCTTTCGGGAGCGAGTGAGGCGGGAAAGGCTAGCCTTGCCCGGTCGGCCTGTAGCACCAATGCCACGGCTCGAACGCGTATCCATACGGATTGTCCGCGGGAAAGGAGAGCACGAAGCCGAACTTTCCCGCGTTGCCCGACAGCCAACGGTAGGCTGCGGTGCCCGCGAACTCCGGCTCGAGAGCGCCCTCGCCTTCGGTGCTCACGTCGATCGCGCGGCCGGAGTGGTGCTCGCTGAAGCCGGGGGGGGCGCTCGTGCAGAGAATCGCGCTCAGGGAGAGGCCTTGGTCGAGTTTGGAGCGGATTATTTCGGCCTGGCGATCGACGCCGCGGAACGCCGAGATGATTTTGAGGGTGACGCCGTCGGAAAGCGCCGCGGCGCGCATCTCCCGCCATTTCGCTGCAGCTTCGGGAACAAGCCTGTGTTCCTTGCCGTCCTCGCCCGTCTCCGCGACGACCAGCTCCTGCGCCTCGGGATGCAAAGTCAGGGATCGCGCCGCGATCAAATCCGTGGAGATCCCCAGGGTCCTCAGGAGCGACCTGATCTCTTCCGGGCATTCGACCATGGCGCTCATGCGGCGAACCTCAAGCCCAGCTGCAGCAGCTCGTCCCAGGGATCGCCCTTGATGATCCCCTTGACGACGCGATCGACCACGGCCGCGTGCTCGAGCGCGGAGAGCAGCGCCGCGCGGGAAAATTTCCGCGCCGCCTTGCCGACCAGCGCCTGCCTGGTGTCCCCCCACACGCGCGCCTCGCGGCAGATGTCGGCGAGCGGGCGGCCGGCCGCAATCCCGTCCTGCACGCGGCACACGGCGCGGATCTCCTCCGCGATGAGCCACAGGACGCGCGGCGGCGCTTCGCCCTCGCCGCGCAGTCCTTCGAGCATGCGGGCGAGCCGCGCGCGATCCCCGGCGAGCATGGCCTCGGTGAGCTTGCCGGCGTCGTAGCGCGCGACGTTCAGCACCGCTTCGCGCACGGCGTCGAAGTCGAGCTCGCCCGGCGGCAGGAGCAGCGCGAGCTTCTGGATCTCCTGATGCGCGGCGAGCAGATTCCCTTCGACGCAATCGGCGAGAAATTGCAGAATCTCGGGGCTCGCGCGCTGCTTCTGGCGCGCGAGCCGCGCTCCGATCCAATCGGGAAGGCGCGGGCGCTCGACCGGATAGACGTTGACGACGACACCCTTCGCTTCGAGAGCCTCGAACCAGGGGGACGACTGGCCCGCGCGGTCGAGCCGCGGCAGCGTCGCGATCGTGAGCGTGTCTCCTGGGAGCTTCCTGCAAAACGCCTCGATCGCATCGGCGCCGTCCCCTCCCGGCTTGCCCGAGGCAAGGCGCAGCTCGATCAGCTTCTTGTCTCCGAATAGGGAGAGATTCGCGGCGCTCGCGCCGAGCTCGTTCCAGTCGAACCCGCGCTCGGCGACGAGCACCACGCGCTCGGTGAACCCGTTCGCCCGGGCGCGCGCACGGATTGCGTCCGCCGCCTCCAGGGACAGCAGGGGCTCGTCGCCGTGGATCACGTACAAGGCACGCAGCTCGCGCGACAGATGCGCTTCGAGCTGTTCGGGCCTGAGCGCGGGCACGGGCTCCTACTGGACCAGGGGCACCGCGGGCTTCGCGGCCTCCAGACGCCGCAGGATCTGCTGCACCATGTCGCTTTGCATGTCGCGGTAGAGCAGGGCTTCCTCGGACTCCTTGGCGAGCACCTGCGCGTCGTTGTAGGACATGTCGCGCGTGAGGAAAATCTCGCTCGTGGGCAGGAACACCTGAGTGCCTTTGGGATCGGTGACGCGGAATCCGACCCGGTAGCGGAGCTGGAATTCGGCCACCCGGCCCGCAGCGCTGAACGTGAGGATCACCTTGTCGCGCTGCTCCTGCGTGACGCCGAAAACGGCCTGGGCTTCCGCCGCGCTGTTCACGAGGCGGGTCTTGCTCGACGCGCGCACGTTGCGTCTCAGCGCTACGGCGAGCGGGTCGTTGCCCGGGATGTAAAGCGTCTGGAAAGGCAGCTCGGCCAGGCCGCGGAGATGGAAGCCGCAGCCGGCGACGAAAGCCAAGGCGACCCCGGCGAGCGCGACCCGCGCCGGGCGGTCAAACCACCACATTGACGAGCCGTCCGGGGACCACGACGACCTTCTTCACGGGCTGGCCGTCGGTGAAGCGCTTCACCGCGTCGTGCGCGAGCGCGAGCCGCTCGAGCTGCTCGCGCCCGGCGGACTTGGGCGCGCGCATATGGCCCCGGAGCTTGCCGTTGACCTGGAGCACGAGTTCGATCTCGTCCTGCACCAGCGCCGATTCGTCGACCGCGGGCCAGGGCTCGCGCATCATGTCGGCGCCCGGCTTCAGCTCCCGCCACAGACCATGGCAGATGTGAGGGGCGATGGGCGAGAGCAACAGGATCACGTCTTGCAGCGATTCCTGCCGGACGGCGCGCGCCGCAGGGGTCTCTTCCGTCAACTTCGAGAGCGAGTTCATGAACTCCATGATCGAGGCGACGACTGTATTGTATTTCTGGCGGCGCCCGTAATCGTCGGTGACCTTGGCTATCGTGCTGTGCAGCTCGAAGCGTATCGCCCGGAGAGCGGGTGTCAACTCGCCTCCCGAATATCCCGACACGATGCCCGCCGATACATGCTCGTGGACCGCGCGCCACAGGCGGCGCAGGAACCCGGCCGCCCCCTCGATGCTGGCGTCCGACCAGACCAGCGTGTCCTCGGGCGGAGAGGCGAACATCATGTAGAGCCGCGCGGTATCGGCGCCGTATTTTTCGATCAGATCCTGCGGATCGACGCCGTTGTTCTTCGACTTCGACATCGTGCCCAAACCATCGGACTCGACCGGGTTGCCGTCGGATTTCAATATCGCGCCGATGCGCTGACCCTTGTCGTCGTGCCTGAGTTCGACGTCGGCGGGGTTGTAGTAGGTAATCCGCCCGTCGCGCGCCCTGCGGCAGAAGATCTCGTTCAGCACCATGCCCTGGGTCAGGAGCCGCATGAACGGCTCGCCCGCGGAGATCAGAGCGAGGTCGCGCATCACCTTGGTCCAGAAGCGCGAATAGAGCAGGTGCAGGATGGCGTGCTCGATGCCGCCGATGTACTGGTCGACCGCCATCCAGTACTTCGCGCGCTGGTCGACCATGCCGTTCTTCTGGTCGGGGCAGGCGAATCGCAGGAAGTACCAGGACGAATCGACGAAGGTGTCCATGGTGTCGGTCTCGCGCTTCGCGGGCTTGCCGCATTTCGGGCACTTGCAGTTCAGGAACGACGGCGTTTTCGCGAGCGGGTTTCCGGTGCCATCGGGGACGAGATCTTCCGGAAGCAGCACGGGAAGGTCCTTGTCCGGAACCGGAACGTCGCCGCAGCCGTCGCAGTGGACGATGGGAATAGGCGTGCCCCAGTAGCGCTGGCGCGAAATGCCCCAGTCGCGCAGCCGCCAGGTGACCTGCTTGTCGCCGAGGCCCTTTTTCTTCAGGTCGGCGGCGATCGCATCGACCGCGCTTTGGTAGTCGAGACCGTCGTACCTGCCCGAGTTGATGCAGCGCCCGTAGTCGGCGTACCAGGGCTGCCACGCGTCGGTGCTGTAGTCCTTGCCCTCCACCGCTATCACGGGCTTGATCGGGAGCCCATACTTCTTTGCGAACGCAAAATCGCGCTCGTCGTGGCCGGGCACGCCCATCACTGCGCCCTCGCCGTAGGCCATGAGCACGTAGTTGCCGACCCACACCGCGATTTTCTCGCCCGTGATCGGGTGCGTGACCGAGAGCCCCGTGGGCATGCCTTTCTTGTCCATCTGCGCGAGGTCGGCTTCCATGACCGAGCCGCGCTTGCACTCCTGGACGAAGGCGGCGAGCTTCCTGTCCGACCTGGCGGCGCGCGCGGCTAGCGGGTGCTCGGCGGCGACCGCGCAGAAGGTCGCCCCCATGAGCGTGTCGGCGCGCGTCGTGAAGACACGCAGCAACTTCGCCTCGCCCGCGAGCTCGCAGGGGAAGCCGATGTTGACTCCGTGGCTCTTGCCGATCCAGTTCGCCTGCATGGTCTTCACGCGCTCGGGCCAGCCCGAAAGCGTGTCGAGCGCGGAGAGCAGCTCCTCCGCGTATTTCGTGATCGCCATGTAGTACATCGGGATCTCGCGCTTCTCGACCGTGGCGCCCGTGCGCCAGCCGCGGCCGTCGATGACCTGCTCGTTCGCGAGGACCGTCTGGTCGACCGGATCCCAGTTCACCGTGCCGGTCTTCTTGTATACGAGGCCCCTCTCCAGCATCCGCAGAAAGAGCCACTGGTTCCAGCGGTAGTACTCGGGCGAACAGGTGGCCAGTTCGCGCTCCCAATCGATCGCGAAGCCGAGCGAGCGGAGCTGCTTCTTCATGTAGGCGATGTTGTCGTAGGTCCATTTCGCCGGTGGAACGCCGTTCGCCATGGCGGCGTTCTCGGCGGGTAGCCCGAACGCGTCCCAGCCCATCGGTTGCATCACGTTGTGCCCCCGCAAGCGATGGAAGCGGGTCATCACGTCGCCGATGGTATAGTTGCGCACGTGCCCCATGTGGAGCTTGCCCGAGGGGTACGGGAACATCGAGAGGCAGTAGAATTTCTCGCGCGAAAGATCTTCGTCCGCGTGGAACGCGCGGGTACGCTCCCAGTGCTCCTGCGCTTCGCGCTCGACGATTTCGGGATGGTACAGGGGCTGCATGAGCGCGCTTCGCGGAAAGCACGAATTATAACCATCGGCCAAGGAGGCGATGATGCGACTGACGATCGGCTTGGCGCTTCTCGCGCTTGCGCTCGGCGCAAGCGGCGTCGCGACCGCCCAATCCAAGGCTAAATCGAATTCATCCCGCGCCGTACCGCTCGCGACCGTCGAGCTGGTGCAGGCCTCCGCCGCGGTCGAGCGCGGTCGCATCGTCGCCCCGCTCGCGCCGGGCTCGGAGCTGAACAATGGCGATCGGATCAACACCGGCGCCCGTTCCCGCGTAATCCTGAAATTTGCGGACGGCAGCACGATGCAGCTCGGCGAGCAGGGCTCGTTTTTCTTCGACCGCATGGGCGTTCGGGGTGACGGCGTTTTCGAGGCGGCGATCTTCGTCGCCGAGGGGACTTTCCGGTTTACGACAGGGGCGCTGGAGAAATTCGCGGGAAAGCGCGAGGTGAGTATCGCCGTGAATACCGTGAACGTGGGGGTCCGGGGCGCGGACCTCTGGGGGAAATCCACTTCGCAAAGCCAGATCGTCTGCCTGGTCGCGGGCAGCGTCGAGGTCACGCCTCCCAACGAGAGCCCGTTGACCCTGAGCCAGCCGATGTCCTTCTATACCCTCGAGGGGACCGTGTCGCGGGCGGTCGCGACCGTGCTCGCGGATCAGTTCCGGGCGTGGGCGGCGGAGACCGAAGCGCAGCCGGGGCAGGGCGTGGCCAGCCGCGGAGGCAAATGGAAAGTCACGGTCGCGTCCGGCAAGAAATTCGCCGAGGCGCTGGACGTCTACAACGAGATGCGCAAGACCGGATACGCGGCCGAGGTCGCTCCGGAGAAACTCAAGGACCAGCGCGTCTACAGCGTACGCCTGGCGAATTTCGAAACGAAGAAGGACGCCGAAACCATCGCCGCGGACCTGAAGAGGGACGCCGGTCTCGCCAAGTACCAGTACAAAGTCGGCCCGTAGGGATCGCGCGCGCAGCGTGGGGTAAAATCGCGCATTCGGGAACGCCCGGATGCACAATCTTCTCGAGAATCTCAATCCCGAACAGCTCGCCGCGGTCACGCTTCCGGACCAATCCGCGCTGATTCTCGCGGGCGCAGGCTCGGGCAAGACGCGCGTTCTCACGACGCGAATCGCCTGGCTCATCCAGACGGGCAACGTCAGCCCCGGGGGCGTTCTCGCCGTCACGTTCACCAACAAGGCGGCGAAGGAAATGCTCACCCGCATATCGGCGATGCTGCCGATCAACACGCGCGGCATGTGGGTCGGCACCTTCCACGGTCTGTGCAACCGCTTCCTGCGCACGCATCACGGCGACGCGGGTCTGCCGCAGCTCTTCCAGATCCTCGATTCGCAGGATCAGCAGGCTGCCGTCAAGCGCGTGCTGAAGGCGCTGAACGTGGACGAGGAGCGCTTCCCCGCGCGCGAGACCCAGTTTTTCATCAACGCGGCGAAAGAGGAGGGCAAGCGCGCGAGGGACGTCGAAATCGGCGACGAGTTCATGCGCCGCTACGCCGAGATCTACGCCGCCTACGACGAGCAGTGTCAGCGCGAGGGCGTGGTCGATTTTGCGGAGCTGCTGCTGCGGACTTTCGAGCTCCTGTCCAGGAACGAGGTGCTGCGGGAGCACTACCGCAACCGCTTCCGGCACATCCTGGTCGACGAGTTCCAGGACACCAACCGCCTTCAGTACCGCTGGCTGAAGCTGCTTGCCGGCCCGAAGAACGTCGTTTTCGCCGTCGGCGACGACGACCAGAGCATCTACCGATTCCGCGGCGCGCACGTCGGCAACATGGCCGAGTTCGAGCGCGACTTCCGCGTGGAGAACGTGATCCGCCTCGAGCAGAACTACCGCTCGCAGGGACACATCCTCGCCGCCGCGAACGCGCTCATCGCCCACAACAGGAAGCGCCTGGGCAAGAACCTGTGGACCGCGGCCGGGCACGGCGAGCCGGTGCGTATCTACGAGGCGCAATCGGACGCGTACGAGGCGAGCTGGCTCGCCGAGGAGGTTCAGTCGCTCAGGCGCGAGGGCTTGAGGCTCGCCGACATGGGAGTCCTGTACCGCTCGAACGCGCAGTCGCGCATCATCGAGCATTCGCTGTTTTCGGCCGGAATCCCGTATCGCGTCTACGGGGGCTTGCGCTTCTTCGAGCGCATGGAAATCAAGCACGCCCTCGCCTACCTGCGGCTGGCCGCCAACGCGGACGACGACGGCGCGTTCCTGCGCGTGGCCAATTTCCCGGCGCGCGGCATCGGCGCGCGTTCGCTCGAGACGCTGCAGGACGCCGCGAAGGCGGCAGGGGCGAGCCTGTACCGGGCCGCGAGCGGGCTCTCGGGGAAGACCGGGACGTCGGTCGCCGCCTTCGTGCGCCTGATCGAAACGCTCAAGGCCGAGACGCAGGAGCTGCCCCTGCCCGAGGCCGTGGAGGTGATGCTCGAAAAGAGCGGCCTGATCGCGCACTACAAGGCCGAGCGGGACGGCGCGGACCGCGTCGAGAACCTGAACGAGCTGGTCAACGCCGCCGCCGCGTTCGTGAGCGAAGCGGAAGAGCACGATCTCGCGGCTTTTCTAGCGCACGCCGCGCTCGAGTCGGGCGAGAATCAGGCCGCCGAGGGCGCCGACGCGCTGCAGCTGATGACCGTGCACTCGGCGAAGGGCCTGGAATTCGCGGCTGTGTTCATCACCGGTCTGGAGGAGGGGCTTTTCCCGCACGAGCAGAGCATCCTGGAGGACGACGGCCTGGAGGAGGAGCGCCGGCTCATGTACGTGGCGATCACGCGCGCGCGCACGCGGCTCTATCTCTGCTATGCGCAGACGCGCCTGCTTCACGGGCAGACGCGCTACAACGTCGCTTCACGCTTCCTCGACGAGCTGCCTCAGGAGGTTCTGAAGCGGCTTACGCCCCGCATGGGGCGCGAGCGATCCGACCACGCCGCCTGGGCACCCGCCCCGGAAAAGACCTTCAAAGCCAGGGCGCCCGGCCATGGGTTCCGCATCGGCCAGGCAGTGCTGCACCCGAAGTTCGGGCAAGGCGTGATCGTCAGCGCGGAAGGCTCGGGGACGGACGCCAGGCTGCAGATCAACTTCGGCAAGCAGGGCATGAAGTGGCTGGCGCTCGAGTACGCCAAGATAACCGCCGCTTAATTTTTGTCGAACAGCTTGAGTTGGCTAGCTCCGACCAGGGCGGCCAGCTCCACCGACCGCTTCGCCTCATCCAGTGTCGCCGACTCGCCGGCGTGGTGTCCCGCGCGCCAGCGGTACACTCCGTCCCATTCTTTCTTCGGTCCGAGCTCGACCGATCCCAGCCGCTCTTTCCCCAGCCAGTAGCCGTGAGACAGGTAACCGCGTTCCCAGTACGCCTGCCTGGCTTTTTTGGAGCGCTTGGCCATCCGCCGCCTCCCTGGGGCGCATTCTACCCGTCCCGCGGCGTGGAGAGAAAGTCCCGCCTCGTGTAAAGTATCGGCCACCCCGGAAGAGGGGTACTTCGTGGACCCCCCTTTTGGGGGTCAGCAAAAATCATGAAAAACGACTATCTCGAACGCATCCTGAGGGCGCGCGTCTACGACGTGGCGATCGAGACGCCGCTCGAGGTCGCGCCCAACCTTTCGGCGCGGCTCGGCAACCGGGTGCTCTTGAAGCGCGAGGACATGCAGCCGGTGTTCTCCTTCAAGTGCCGCGGCGCGTACAACAAGATGGTCAACCTTTCATCCGCCGCGCTCGCCCGCGGGGTGATCGCATCCTCCGCGGGCAATCACGCGCAAGGCGTTGCGCTCGCCGCGCAGAAGCTCGGTTGCGCCGCGGTGATCGTCATGCCTTCGACCACGCCGAAAATCAAGGTCGACGCCGTCAAGGCGCGCGGAGCGGAGGTGAATCTCCACGGAGACACGTACGACGAGGCGCACGCCGAGGCGAGGCGCCTGGAACGCTCGCGCAAGCTCGCTTTCGTGCATCCCTACGACGACCCGGACGTCATCGCGGGACAGGGAACGATCGGAATGGAGATCGTGCGGCAGACCGCGCAGCCTTTGCACGCGGTGTTCGTGGCCGTCGGCGGCGGCGGTCTGATCTCGGGGATCGCCTCCTACATCAAGCGCCTGCGTCCCTCGGTGAAGGTAATCGGCGTGGAGCCGGTCGATGCCGACGCCATGGCGCGATCGCTCAAGGCGGGCAGGCGCGTGGCGCTCGACCACGTCGGCCTGTTCGCCGACGGCGTCGCGGTGAAGCAGGTCGGGGAGCTGACTTTCCGCCTGTGCCGCGAGCTGCTCGACGGAATGGTCCTGGTCGACACCGATCAGATCTGCGCGGCGATCAAGGACGTGTTCGGGGACACGCGCACCGTGCTCGAGCCAGCCGGCGCGCTCGCG
>DASSJA010000010.1:0-2280 GCA_035691445.1 Burkholderiales bacterium
CGGAGCGCGGCCGAAAGTCGCCGTCCTGCGCGAGCAGGGTGTGAACGGCCAGGTGGAGATGGCCGCGGCGTTCGACCGCGCGGGGTTCGAGGCGCACGATGTGCACATGAGCGACCTCGCCGCGGGGCGGGTGTCGCTCTCGGATTTCAAGGGCTTCGCGGCGGGCGGGGGCTTCTCCTACGGCGACGTGCTCGGCGCGGGCGCGGGCTGGGCGAAGGCGATCCTCTTCGACGCGCGCGTGCGCGAGCAGTTCAGCGCGTTCTTCTCGCGCCGCGACACCTTCGCGCTCGGCGCGTGCAACGGCTGCCAGATGATGAGCAATCTGCGCGAGCTGATCCCCGGCGCCGAGCACTGGCCGCGCTTCGTCAAGAACCGCTCGGAGCAGTTCGAGGCGCGCTTCGCGATGGTGGAGATCCTGCGATGTCCGTCGGTTTTCTTTTCCGGCATGGAGGGAAGCCGCCTGCCGGTCCCGACCGCTCACGGCGAGGGACGCGCGCTTTTCGATTCGGAGCAGGCGAGGGCGAGGGCGATCGTCGCCCTGCGCTTCGTCGATAACCGGGGCGCTCCGACCGAGATCTACCCGATGAATCCCAACGGCTCACCCGGAGGCGTCACCGGACTCACGACGCCCGACGGGCGCTTCACCATCCTGATGCCCCATCCCGAGCGCGCCTTCCGCGCGGTGCAGCAGTCCTGGTATCCGAAGGAGTGGGGCGAGGACGGTCCGTGGATGCGGATGTTCCGCAACGCGCGGATTTGGGTCGGGTGAATTGGAAATAAACCGGCGCCCGAACGGGCGTCCGGCTTTATTGAATCTTTGCCTTCGCCCTCAGCTCGGCCACGTAGTTCTGGACTTCCTGCTCCTGCAGCCTCTGGTGCAGCTGCTGCTTGACCGCATCGAACGCTGGGAACTGCGTGGGTCGCACGTCGTCGAGCTGGATCACGTGCCAGCCGAACTGGGTCTGCACCGGAGTCTCGGTGTATTTCCCCTTTTCGAGCTTGGTGAGCGCGTCGGCGAAGGGCTTGACGAAGGTGCTCGGAGGATTCCAGTCCAGATCGCCGCCCTTCTCCTTGGACCCCGGATCCTTGGATTGCTTGGCGAGGTCCTCGAATTTCGCGCCCTTCTTGAGCTGGGCGATGATTTCATTCGCCTCGGAATCCTTGTCGACCAGGATGTGCCTCGCCTTGTATTCCTTTTCCCCGCGTGACGCCTTCAGCTTGTTGTACTCCGCGAGCATGTCCTCGTCCTTGACCGGATGCGCCTTCAGGTGATCCTGGATCAGGGCCTGCACGAGGACCTGCTGGCGCATCAGGTCGAGCTGCGCGCGCACGTCGGCGCTTTTTGAAAAGCCCCTGCGGTCCGCCTCCTGCGCGACTACTTCCTGCGTGATCAGGTTCTCGAGAATCGCCTTGCGCGCCTGGTCGTTGTCAGGCTGGCCCTGCGCAGTGCGCTGTTTCACGATGAAGTCCAGCCGCGCCTTGGGGATCGGCTTGCCGTTGACCGTCACCGGCTTCAGAGAGGTCTTCGCCGGCGCGGCCGCCGTCTGGCCCAAGGCGGAGACGGAGACGCACAGGGCGAGCGCGGCGAGCAGGCGGACCGGATGTGCAAACATGGTGGTTCCCTTCGATGGAAAGCGGAATCATAGCTCATCCGGGGTGAGAGCCTGGATCGCGAGTGCGTGGATTTCGTCCCGCATCAGCGGGCCCAATGCGGCGTAGATCATCCTGTGGCGCGCAAGCTTGTCGTGGCCGGCGAAGCGCGGCGAAACGATGGTGAGCCTGAAATGACTGCCGCCGGCCGCCGCGCCGGCGTGACCGACGTGCCGTCCCGACTCGTCCAGGAGCTCGACGGATTGCGGCTCGAGCGCAGCCAGGCGCTCACGAATCCGCGCGGCAAGCTCCATGGGGATTTGAAGCGCTCACGGCTTTTCCTCCACGTACCGGGCAAGGACCAGCGCCTGGCCGACGACGAATACGAGCATGAGGCCCGTAATCCCGTACAGCTTGAAGTTCACCCAGTCGTTGCAGGACAGCGCGTGGACCGCGACCAGGTTGGCGGCGCCCATGAGAACGAAAAATGCGATCCACGCGGCGTTCAACTGTCCCCAGACCCTGTCGGGCGCGGAGATCTGCTGCTCCAGCATGGTCCGGACCAGCGATCGCCCCAGGAGAAAAGGCGACAGGAGAAATACGACGGCGAACGCCCAATAGAGTATCGTCGGCTTCCACTGGATGAAGCTCGGGTCGCGGAAATACAGGGTGGCTCCGCCGAATACCGCG
>DASSJA010000011.1:0-3971 GCA_035691445.1 Burkholderiales bacterium
CATTTGCGTGATCGAGGCGATGAAGCTGATGAACGAAATAGAAGCCGACAAGGACGGAGTGATCAAGGCGATCATGGTGGAGAACGGTCAACCCGTGGAATACGGCGAACCCTTGATGATGATCGGCTAGCGGTACCAAGAAGGGACCATGTTCGAGAAGATTCTGATCGCCAACAGGGGGGAGATCGCGCTGCGCATCCAGCGAGCGTGCCGCGACCTGGGCATCAAGACCGTCGTGGTTCACTCCGAAGCCGACGCCGAGGCGAAGTACGTCAAGCTCGCCGACGAATCGGTGTGCATCGGGCCGGCAGCGTCCAGTGCCAGCTATCTCAACATTCCGGCCATCATCAGCGCGGCGGAGGTCACCGACGCCGAGGCCATTCACCCTGGCTATGGATTTCTCGCCGAGAACGCCGATTTCGCCGAGCGCGTGGACAAGAGCGGGTTCGTCTTCATCGGCCCGACGGCTGAGACCATCCGCCTGATGGGCGACAAGGTGAACGCAAAACAGGCGATGGAAAAGGCCGGAGTACCCTGCGTGCCGGGCTCCGACGGCCCGCTGCCGGAAGCACCCGAAGAGGCGCTCAAGATCGCGCGAAAAATCGGCTACCCGGTGATCGTGAAATCCGCGGGCGGGGGCGGCGGACGAGGAATGCGCGTGGTGCATACCGAGGCCGCCCTCAAGAGCGCGATCAGCGTCACCCGCGCCGAAGCCGGGGCCGCTTTCGGCAATGCCACCGTATACCTGGAGAAATACCTGGAGAATCCCCGACATATCGAGGTTCAGGTGCTTGCCGACGGCCACCGGAACGTGGTCTACCTGGGCGAGCGGGATTGCTCGCTGCAAAGGCGTCACCAGAAGATCATGGAGGAAGCGCTCGCGCCCGACTTGACCTCGAAGCAGCGGGTGCGGATCGGCGAGCGCTGCGTGGAAGCGTGCCGCAAGATCGGGTACCGCGGGGCGGGCACCTTCGAGTATCTCTACGAGGAAGGGGAGTTCTCCTTCATCGAGATGAATACCCGCATCCAGGTGGAGCATCCCGTTACGGAGATGATCACCGGCGTGGACATTGTTCAGGAGCAGATCCGCGTCGCCGCCGGAGAAAGGCTGTCGATCCGGCAAAAGGACGTCGAGTTTCGCGGCCATGCGCTAGAGTGCCGCATCAACGCCGAGGACCCCGTCCGGTTCACGCCGTCGCCGGGACGGATCACGTCCTATCATCCCCCGGGCGGACCCGGAATACGCGTCGACTCGCACGTTTATCAGGGCTACTCGGTGCCGCCCAACTACGATTCGCTGATCTGCAAAGTCATCGCCTACGGCGCGACTCGTGATCAGGCGATCCGGCGCATGCGAATTGCGCTTTCGGAAATGGTGATCGAAGGAATCCAGACCAACATTCCATTGCACCAGGAGCTGCTGCTCGATACCCGAGTCATCAGGGGAGGGGTGAATATCCACTACCTCGAGCAAAAGCTGGCTCAGCACAAGAAGCGCGACACCGCGAGATAGAGGATCGAACGGTTGGCATTCACCTCGCTCGTTCTGGAAGTGCCGTCGGCGGACGCCGAAAATCTCTCTGATGCCCTGCTCGAGGCCGGAGCATGGTCCGTTACCTGCGAAGATGCCGGCGAGCGGTCGGCTTCCGGTCTGTCTCATCCCGACATGGCCCGACAAGCTGACCCCTCGCCGCGCGCAAGACTGACGGCTCTCTGCGGAACTCAGCACGACACGGAACAATTGCTGCGATGTGCCCGCGAAATTTCCGGCATTAACGTCCGGTCCTGCGAGCTCCGCCGCGTCCCCGACGAAGACTGGGTAGCGAGGTCCAGAAAGGAGTTCGGCCCGATCCGGGTGTCCGCGACGGTCTGGATCGTGCCCAGCTGGCACAGCGCACCGGAGCCCAGTGCGATCAATCTCGCGCTGGATCCCGGGCTCGCGTTTGGAACCGGCAGCCACGCGAGCACGCGTCTGTGCCTGCAGTGGCTCGAACGCAGCATCGCCGGAGGGGAAACGGTGCTCGACTACGGCTGTGGTTCCGGTATATTGGCAATCGCCGCGATGAAATTCGGCGCGGCCCGCGCCGTGGGCGTGGACATCGATCCCGACGCCGTAGCGGAAGCGCGGGAGAATGCCCGGCGCAACGGCGCCGCGTGTGAATTTCTCGAGAGCTCTTCGCCGCTCACCCTTGCAGCCGATGTCGTGGTGGCCAACATCCTCACCAATCCCCTGAAGATCCTCGCACCGATACTCGCCTCGCGATGCAGGCGCGGCGGGAGGATCGCGCTCTCGGGAATCCTGCTCGAGCAGGCCGATGAAGTCCGGATCTGCTACGCGCCCTGGGTGGCGTTCGAAGCACCCGCCGGGGAAGGCGGCTGGGTTTGTCTCTCGGGGGTAAGAGTGTGAACATGATCACCCGTTGCCCGGCCTGTGCCACCGCGTTTCGGGTGACCGAACAGCAGCTGCAGGCGCGCGACGGCCAAGTTCGTTGCGGGCGCTGCAGCACGCTGTTCGACGCGCTCGCCGCCTTGAGCCCGGGTCCGGCGAGCCGCCCGGCCCGCGACCCCGCGGGAGGGCCTCCGACCTCGGGCAGCATGGCGGTTCTCCTCGGGACCGAGAAGGAGCAGTCATTCGACTTCGGACCGCAGGCGCCTCGCTCCTCGAGTCGTTGGTGGTGGATCGGCAGCTTCGTGCTGCTGCTCTTTCTCGCAGCGCAAGGCGCTTATCGCTACCGCGGCGAAGTCGCGGTTCTCCTTCCCGAAGCCAAACCTCTGCTCGAACGCGCCTGCGCCGAGCTCGGATGCGACGTGCCGCTGCCGCGTCGCGCGGAGCTGCTCAGCATCGAGTCTTCGGATCTGCAGGCGGACGGAAGTCATCCCAGCGTGATGGTGTTGACCGCGACGCTCAGGAATCGCGCGGCTTTCGTACAGGCGCTTCCGGCGCTGGAGCTCAGCCTCACCAGCGCTCAGGGCCAGACGATGGCCAGGCGCGTGCTGATGCCGGCGGATTACGTTCCGCAAGGCGTGAAATCCGAGCTTGGCTTCCCCGCCGGAAGCGAGCTTCAGATCCGGGTATACATCGAAGCGGCCGGGCTCAAGCCGACGGGCTACCGGCTGTATCTTTTCTACGCATGAGCAAGGGACCCCGGACCTCATGTCCATCCTGATCTGCGGTTCGATCGCCTACGACAACATCATGGTTTTCCCCGGTCGCTTTCGCGACCACATCCTGCCCGAGCAAATCCACATACTGAACGTTTCGTTCCTCGTTCCCGAGCTCAGACGCGAGTTCGGCGGCTGCGCCGGAAACATCGCCTACAACCTGAAGCTCCTCGGCTCGGAGCCGCTGGTCATGGGCACGGTGGGAGACGATTCGCTGCTGTATTTCGAGCGGCTCGAGCGGCTCGGAATCAAGCTGGATTGCGTGCGTCAGGTTCCCGGTACGCTCACCGCGCAGGCTTTCATCACGACCGACCTGGACGACAACCAGATAACCGCCTTCCACCCCGGAGCGATGAACTTCTCTCACCAGAACAACATTGCCCGTGAGCTGGGGGCTGAGCTCGCGATCGTCGCCCCGGACGGGCGCGATGGCATGCTCCAGCACGCGCGCGAGCTGGCGGACCTCGGAATCCCGTTCATGTTCGACCCCGGACAAGGGTTGCCGATGTTCTCGGGCAAGGAGTTGCTCGCTCTCATCGAGCATGCGACCTACCTGGCGCTCAACGACTACGAAGGCCGGCTCCTCGAGGAGCGCACTGGGCGCAAGCTCGAGGAATTTGCGCCCGGGCTCGAAGCGCTCGTCCTCACGCGGGGCGCCGAAGGTTCCATCATCTACGCAAATGGACAACGCATCGACATTCCCTGCGCCGAAGCGGAGGCAGTCGTGGACCCGACCGGCTGCGGCGACGCCTACCGCGCCGGTCTTCTCTACGGGATCGCTTCGGGCTTCGACTGGGAGAAAACCGGAC
>DASSJA010000012.1:0-3319 GCA_035691445.1 Burkholderiales bacterium
GGCAGTCCCGCGCCGCTCGGCGGAATGCTGATGTCGTAGCGTGCGATCTCCTGCGCGCTCGCGGCGGCGCCGAGCGCCGGAGGCCTGCCCGATTGCGGCTGTGCCACGCAAGCCGCGAGGGCGGCGCCGATTGCGATGACCGCGGTATTGCGTCTATGCGTAGACATTTTTCACGCTCCCATCCGTGCCTACCGACCAGCTCACGATCGAGTTGTTGTGAAAGACATTGCCCGGCGAGTAGCGGGCGAGCCACGCCTTGCGCGAGGGCTGCACCCGGCCCTTATCGTCGGTGGCGCGGCTCTGCAGCACCGCTTCCTTGCCGGTCCACTCCCAGGGGAGACGAAAGCGCACGAACGCTTTCGGACGCTCTTCACCCGTGAGCGCCGCGTCGGCCCAGCTCGCGCCGCCGTCGGTCGAGACCTCAACCCGGCGGATGCGGCCGCCGCCGCTCCAGGCGAGGCCGGTGATCTCGTAGAGGCCGGTGCGCGGCAGCTTCATCGTGGCCGAAGGCTTGGTGATCACCGACTTCACGCCCATCTCGAAGGTGAACTGGAGCGCCTTTCCATCGGGCTGCAAGTCGGTGTATTTCGACGTCTCGTCCTTGGTATGGGTCGGGCCGTCGGTAGCCTTGATGCGGCGCAGCCACTTCACATTCATGTTGCCCTCCCAGCCGGGCAGGAGCAGCCGCACCGGGTAGCCCTGCTCGGGCCGCAAGCGCTCGCCGTTCTGGTAGAGGGCGATCATCGCGTCATCGAGCGCCTTCTCCACCGGAATGCTGCGGCTCATGTGGGCGGAGTCGGCGCCTTCGGCGAGCAGCCAAGTCGCATCGGGTCGCAGGCCGGCCTCTTCAAGCAGCACCCGCAGAGGAATGCCCGTCCATTCGCTGCAGGACATGTTGCCGTGGATCGCGCCGGCCGGCACCTGCAGCGGCTGCGGCGCGAGGTTGCGGTTGCTGTTGCCCGAGCATTCGATGAAATGGATGCGCGTGGTCATGGGGTAGCTCGACAGCGCGTCCATCGTAAATTTCAGCGGCCGGGCCACCAGGCCGTGCACGAGCAGCTGGTGCTCCTTGGGATCGATGTCGGGCACCCCGCTGTGGCTGCGATTGCTGTGGAGTCCGCTCGGCGTGATGATGCCCTCGAGCCGCTCGATCGGCGCGAGCGCCGCGCCCGACCCGGGCGCCAAATCGGCGTAGGGCTTGAGGAAGTAGCGCACGACCGGCTGCTCGAAGCGCGAGGGCTGGCCGTAGCCGTTGAAGGGCGCGCCGTAGACGCGCTCCCAGGGCTGGCCGGCGAGGTCCTGCGCGTTCGCGCCCGCGGCGAGACCCGCGGATGCGGCCCCCGTGGCGAGCGCAGCGCCCTGGGTCAGGAAGCTCCGGCGGCCCGGCGACGGCGGAGTCTTCGCGGATAAATCGCCTCGACCGTTCTTCATGGTTTCTTCTCCCGTTGCGTTGGAGTCACGACGCTATTCCCGGGGTCCGGGTGCGGCAATCGCCTTGCGACGAACGCCGGGATTCCTGCGACGAACGCGAAAACCGCGCGACGGACCCCAAGCGCCCGACTACGGTCTCCGCCTGGCCGTCATCTCGGGCTCCGGGTACGGGACGTGCTCGCCTGCCAGCACGGTGCCGCCGGGGAAATTTCCGATTTCCTGCCCGGTGGTGATCGGATCCAGCCCGTTGGCGATCTCTTCGTCCGTCGCCTGGGCGACGCTGGCCAAGCATCGCGGACAATATTCGCCCGCGATCAGCGTGCCCCCCGCGTAGTTGCCGGACGCCCGGCCCAGGGTGATCGGGTCCAGGCCGTTGGCGATCTCTTCGTCGCTCGGGGCGGACAGGGCAACCGAGGGTGTCACCGCGGCCGCCGCAAAAAGCAGGGGAAATACGAACCGTACGAGAACGCGCTTCGAATCACTCATGAATGTCTCCCATCGAGGTTTGCGGCATCGGTTTCCGGCATCGCTCCTCCGGGAAACCTGCCTGCTGCGGGAGAACGCTACCGAGCGCTGCCGCTCGCGGCCATCGCCATGCGACGAACGCCGGAAAACAGGGAACGAAACCGCGCCAAACGAGCGACGGCCGCCGGGGAACGACCCGTGTCGGCGGTACTGCGAACCCTGGTCAGCGCGCCGGGCCGCTTTGCGCCGGCAGGACGCCGGCTCGCTCGATCTCGCGCATCGACTTCGTCGTGAACTCCGAGCTCGGTGCGTTCCCGCCGATCACGAACATCAGGGTCGAGTAACGGTTCTTCGGTCCGCGCGTCACGTTCATGAAGCGGCGGATCGCCCCGGCCGGAAAGGAGATCAGGTCGAGTGGCTTGAGATCCACGTGCTCGAGCCCGCCTTTGCCGTTCTCCCAGATCGCGCGCCAGGTGCCGGTCATGGCGATGAAGGTCTCGTTGGTGTCGTGGTTGTGCAGCATCGGGCCCTTGCCGGGCTTCGCGCGGCAGTAGCCGAGGTTGAAGCCCTCGGAGATCTTGATCGCGGCCATCCTCGCGGCCTTCGTTCCCACCGGCGACTGCTTACCGCCGCGCTCGGTTTTCGGGGGCTGGAAGCCGATGACGTTGTAGAGGATGCGCTCGCAGCCGGGCATCTTCGAGTCGGGCAGGCCGCCGTCGGAGCCCCTGAGCTTCCTGAAGCGCGCGACGCGCTTCAGCATTTCCTTTCTGGAGATGCCGCGCCTGGGCAGGGTTTCCCGGAATTCCATGACGACCTCCTTTGCCGTGCTTCATAATAATACGCAGGAGGAGCGATGAAAGCACCGCGCTTCGCGTACGCGAGGCCGGCGAGCGTCGCCGAGGCGCTCGCCGTGCTCGACAAGCACAAGGACGAGGCACGGGTGCTGGCGGGAGGCCAGAGCCTGGTGCCGATGCTGAATTTCCGCCTCGCCGCCCCCAGGGTGCTGGTCGACATCAACCGCATCGCTTCCCTCTCGGGCATCAAGGTCGCGAAGACCCACGTGCGCATCGGCGCCCTGACCCGCCACGCGGAGCTGGAGCGATCCGCCGACATCGCGAAGCACCTGCCGCTCGTCGCAGCCGCCGTGCGGCACGTCGCGCACCCCGCGATCCGCAACCGCGGCACGTTCGGCGGCAGCTGCGCGCTCGCCGATCCGGCGGCCGAGCTGCCCGCGTGCGCGCTCGCCCTCGGCGCGACCTTCGTGCTCGCGGGAAAGAAAGGCGAGCGCCGCGTCGCCGCCGGGGATTTCTTCAAGGGCCTTTACGCCACGGCGCTCAGGGCCGGCGAGCTGCTCGTCGCGGCCGAATTCCCGCTGGCCAGGCCCGGCTGCAAATCCGCCTTCGACGAGCTGGCCCGCCGGCAC
>DASSJA010000013.1:0-4839 GCA_035691445.1 Burkholderiales bacterium
TCTCGCGGAAATCGCCCCGGACGTTGAGCTGCCCGGACTCGGCCGCGTGGCCGAGCTCGCCTCCAGACTCACGTCCGCGGGCCTGAGCGCGCTGTAGCACCAATGGCGAACGAGCCGACCCACAAGTTCATCGTGGTCGAAGGTCCGATCGGGGTCGGCAAGACCAGCCTCGCCAAGCGCCTCGCCGAGCGCCTGAAGTCGGGCCTGCTGCTCGAGCGTCCCGAGCAGAATCCGTTCCTGCCGCGCTTCTACCAGGACATGGCGCGCTTCGCCCTCCCCACGCAGCTTTTTTTCCTTTTCCAGCGGATCGCGCAGCTGCGCGAGCTCGCGCAGATGGACTTGTTCAGCCGGGTCACGGTGTGCGACTTCCTCCTCGAAAAAGACCCGCTTTTCGCGCGGCTGACGCTCCAGGGGGACGAGCTGCATCTCTACCAGCAGATCTTCGACGCGCTCAAGCCGCAGGCCCCGCGGCCCGACCTCATCGTCTACCTCCAGGCGCAGCCGGAGACGCTGTACGAGCGCGTGCGCCGGCGCGGCGTAGAATTCGAGCGACCGATCACCGCGGAGTACCTGGCCCTGCTCGCGGACAGCTACAACCGCTTCTTCTATCATTTCAGCGGGAGCTCCGTGCTGATCGTGAATTCCGAAAAGCTCGACTTCGTCAGGGCGGACCGCGACCTCGGACTGCTGGTCGAGCGCGTCGGGGCGATGCGCGGGAAGCGCGAGTTTTTCAACTGGGGAGACTAGGATGACCCGCCTGTCCATCAAGGCGCTGCAGAAGCAGCGCGACGATGGCGTGAAAATAGCAGTCCTCACCTGCTACGACGCGAGCTTCGCGGCGATGCTCGATGCCGCAGGATTGGACTGCTTGCTCGTCGGAGACTCCCTCGGCAACGTGGTGCAGGGGCACGACACCACCTTGGCGGTCACGCTCGCCGACATGGCGTACCACACGGCTTGCGTTGCGCGCGGCTCCAAGCGCGCCTTCCTGGTTGCCGACCTGCCCTTCGGCAGCTACCAGGAATCGCCGCAGCAGGCGTTCCGCAGCTCGGCTGCCCTGATGGCGGCCGGCGCGCAGATGGTGAAGCTCGAGGGCGGGGCGGAGATGGCCAAGACCGTGCGCTTCCTCACCCAGCGCGGAGTCCCGGTCTGCGGCCACCTCGGCCTGACCCCGCAGTCCGTGCACAAGTTCGGCGGCTATAGGGTGCAGGGCAAGGGCGACGAAGCGGAGCAGAAGCTGATCGAGGACGCGATCGACCTCGAATCGGCGGGTGCGGAGCTGCTGGTGCTCGAGGCGATACCCGCGACCCTGGGCGAGCAGGTGACGAAGCGCCTGCACATTCCCACCATCGGCATCGGCGCCGGCCCGGGCTGCTCCGGGCAGGTGTTGGTGCTGCACGACATGCTGGACGTTTTCCCCGGCAAGAAAGCGAGATTCGTCCGGAATTTCATGAAGGGCGCCTCCAGCATCGCCGACGCGGCCGAGCGGTACGTGCGCGCGGTGAGGGACGGCAGCTTCCCCGCCGAAGAGCACAGCTTCTAGGACGCCCGGTGGACATCGTCACTTCGGTGAGGGATTTGCGCGAGCGGCTGCAGCGCGAGCCCGACAACGTCTTCGTCCCGACCATGGGCAACCTGCACGCGGGCCACATCCAGCTCATGCGGCTCGCGAAGCATCGCGCGGCCTGCACCGTCGTGAGCATATTCGTGAACCGCATCCAGTTCGGGCCGAAGGAGGATTTCGAGCGCTACCCGCGCACCCTGCAGGCGGACGCCGAGATGATGAAGGAGGTGGGGGTCGACGTGGTGTTCGCGCCCTCCGAGTCCGAGATCTATCCCGAGCCTCAGACTTTTCTGGTCGAGCCTTCCGACCTCCAGCACATCCTCGAGGGAGCATTCCGGCCCGGCCATTTCCGCGGAGTCGCGACCGTCGTGCTGAAGCTCTTCAACATGGTCGCGCCGCACACCGCGATCTTCGGCAAGAAGGACTACCAGCAGTACGTGGTGCTGCGCGATATGGTGAAGCAGCTCGCGCTTCCGGTGGAGATCATCCCGGCGGAAACGGTGCGGGCCGAAGACGGGCTCGCGCTCAGCTCGCGCAACGCCTATCTGTCGGCCGCCGAGCGCAGCGAGGCGCCGCGCCTCTACCGGGTGCTGTGCGAAGTCCGCGAAGCCCTGATCGCGGGTCGTCGCGACTACGCGAAGCTCGAATCCCGGGCGCTGGTGGAGCTTGGCGGCAAATGGCTGCCCGATTACGTCGCGATCAGGCGGCGCACCGACCTGCAACGCCCTTCAGTGGCCGACCGGGATCTCGTGGTGCTCGGTGCGGCAAAACTGGGAAGACCGCGCCTGATCGACAACGTCGAGGTGACCCTCTAGGCGCGGCCGAATCCTCCGCGCGCGCGAAACCGGGTTCAGGAAGGATAGGGCTCCACCATCAGCTTCTCGACCGGGCAGCCGAGCGCCTTGGCCATCTTCTCCATCACCTGCTCGTTCACCGAAACCGGCTGGAACTCGGCGGCGCCGCCCTTGCTCTCAATGAAGGCCTTGGCCGCGCTTTCCGACGTCCAGACCACCACGGGGTCGGGCGAGACGCCCGGCACTTGAACGCAGATGGGGACACCGTCCGACTTGTACACGATCGCGAACATGGCCAGCCTCCTGTTGCCGATCACGCTAGCAGGGCAGTCAGAGCCCTCCCCGATCGCCGGCTCTGCACCCGTGCTACTTTAACCCATGTCCAGTAGACCATCCAGTGTCGAAATGCACGATCGAGGTCTCACCGAGGGAATTCCGCCGGCCCGGGATCGCGGCGTCGCGGTCTGGCTCTTCGCCTGCTGCGCGCTGGTGTTCGCGATGGTCGTGGTCGGCGGCGTCACGCGCCTCACGCATTCCGGCCTGTCGATCGTCGAGTGGCAGCCCGTCGTCGGCGCGGTGCCTCCGCTCGACGAAAGCGCGTGGCAGGAAGCTTTCCGGAAATATCGGCAGACTCCCGAGTTCCTGCAGGTCAATCCGGGAATGGACCTGGCCGGGTTCAAGCGCATCTTCTGGTGGGAATACGTCCACCGGCTGCTGGGACGCCTGATCGGCGCGGCCGTCCTCGTGCCTTTGCTGTGGTTCGCCGCGCGCGGAAGAATCTCCCGCGCGCTGGCGTGGAAGCTGGTCGCGGTATTCTCGCTCGGCGCGCTGCAAGGCGCGATGGGCTGGTACATGGTGCAATCGGGCCTCGTCGACGATCCGCGCGTGTCGCAGTATCGATTGACGGCCCACCTCGGCATCGCGCTCCTCATCTACGCGGCGATGCTGTGGGTCGCGCTCGATCTGCTCCTCCCGCGAACGGCGGGCGCGGTCCTCCCGGGGCTGCGCCGCTTCGCCTTCGCCCTCGCCGCGCTCATCTTCGCCATGGCGCTGCTGGGCGGCCTGGTGGCGGGAACCCGCGCGGGCCTGGTCTACAACACTTTCCCGCTGATGGACGGGCGCGTCGCGCCGCCCGGGATGTTCGTCCTCGAGCCCTGGTACCTCAACTTCACCAGAAACGTGGCGACCGTGCAGTTCGATCACCGGCTGATCGCCTGGCTGCTCGCCCTCCTCGTGCCCTGGTTCTGGGCTCTCGCGCGCGGAGCGGGCGTGCCGCGACGCGCGAGGCTCAGCGCCGATCTGCTGCTCGGTGTCCTCGTACTGCAGATCGCCCTGGGGATCTCGACCCTGCTGCTCTCGGTGCCGGTCCCCCTGGCCGTTGCGCACCAGGCAGGCGCTCTCCTCGTATTCACCGCCGCGCTGCTCGCGGCGCACAGCCTGCGCTAGAGGTGCTTCGCGCGCTCGGCGATGAGCGCGTGCACGGCGTCGATCATCGGCGTCGCGATTCCCGCCTTCCTGGCGAGCTCCGCGACCGCACCGACTATCGCGTCCACCTCCAGCGGGCGGCGCTTCTCGATGTCCTGGTGCATCGAGATCTTCACGCCCGCGAGCTTGCGCGCGACCGCGATGCGCTCCTCGACCGTCATCGGGATGCTCACGCCGTAGGCTCCGGCGACGCGCATCGCCTCCTCCATCGTCCTGCGGATCAGGGCGAGCAGCGGCTCGCTGGCGTGAATGTCGTCCATGCGGGCGAGCGCCAGGGCCGCGACCGGGTTGTAGGAGAGGTTCCCGATCAGCTTGATCCATATCTCGACGCGGATGTCCGCCGCGAGCTTCGCCTCGAAACCCGCCGCGTTCATCGCCGCCACCAGCTCCTCCGCGCGCGCGGACCTCGAGCGGTCGGGCTCGCCGAGGACAAACCCCAGGCCCGCCGTGTGCCGCACCACGCCGGGCTCGGGGACTTCGGCCGCCGCGTGCACCACGCAGCCCAGGATGTGCCGGGGATCGAGCGCGTCGAAGAGCGTTCCCGCCGGATCGAGGCAGGCCACGGGCTGTCCGTCGAACCTTCCGCCTTCCCGATAGAAATACCACCACGGCAGGCCGTTGATCGCGGGGACGACCACGGTGCCGCCGTCTACCAGATTTTTCGTCCGCGGCAGCATCGCGGCTATCGAATGGGTCTTGAGGCAGATGAAGACCGTGTCCTGCACCCCGAACTCGGACGGGTCTGCCGACGCGCGCAGCCGAAAGACCTCCCGCTTCCCCTGGGTGAGCAAAGTCAATCCGTTCGCGCGCAAGACGTCCAGATGCGCGCCTCGCGCGACGAGGCATACCTCGTGACCGGCGCGCGCCAGCCAGGAGCCGACGATTCCGCCTATCGCGCCTGCACCGACGACGCAGACCTTCATCGTCTCGGCGTATCCATCGCGAGCAGGAAATCCGCCACGGGCCGGATCTGTTCCTCGCTCATCAGCCAAGGCG
>DASSJA010000014.1:0-7916 GCA_035691445.1 Burkholderiales bacterium
GCTTGCTTACCGTGTCCTTGAGTTTCGGCAGGTTCGAAGGCGACAGTGCGAGCTTGTCTATGGGGATGGGCTCGCCCGCCGCGAGGATACGCATCACGACATCCTCGACGCCGCCCTGCGAGGGTATCGTCGCGACCCGCAACTCGATGTCCAGGGGACCGAATTTCCTGAACTTGATCTTGCCGTCCTGAGGCTTGCGCTTCTCGGAAATGTCGAGATCGCACATGATCTTGAGGCGCGCGACGATGGCGTTGCGGTAGGAACCCGGCACCTCGATGTAAGGGAAGAGCGACCCGTCCTTCCTGAATCGAATCTCCGTCTTCCCTTTCCCCGGGTAGGGCTCGATGTGGATGTCAGAAGCTCCCTGGTTGTAGGCGTCGATGATGACCTTGTTGACGAGCTTGACCAGCTCGTTGTCCGCCGCGGCCGATACGTCGTCGCTCTCGCCCTCCACCGGCCCTTCGTCTTCGGCCAGATCCGAGAGCATGTCGCCGATGTCGCCCGATTCGACCGATTCGGCTCCGTAGAATGCCTTGAGAGTTTCCTTGAACTCCTTCAGGGTCGTGACACGATACGCGAGCTTGCGCCCTGGAAAGACGTTCTGGACGATGCGCGAGCTCTTCACCCTCTCAGGGTCGAGGCACAGGATCACCAGGCCTTCCTTTGCTTCCTCGATCGGCACCCACTGATTGGACTCGACGTAATCGCGCTTGAGGTTCTTGAGCAGATCCATCGGCTTGATGCGATCTGGCTTGTACGGCTCGTACGGAGTCCCGAAGAACTTCGCGAGCGCCCCGCCGATCGCCGGAAGCTTGACCTGGAACTCATCGACCAATACCGTTTCGACGTCGACCGCCTTTTTTCTCGCGGAGCGCGCCGCGAGCTCGAATTCCGCGGCAGAGATCACCGCATCGCCCACCAGAAAGTCGTACTTGGTCTTGAGAACCTGCGGTTTCTGCCGCTGCTTGAGCGCGATCGCAAGCGTTTGGCAGAGCTCCGCCACTCCCTCCTCGGCAAGCTGACCGAAGGGGACCCCTGCCTTGTTGTTGATCAGCTGGACTACACCGACCAGCTCGCCGCCGCCCGGTTCGGCGACCGGCGAGACCAGCATCTGCTTGGTGCGATAGCCCGTGCGCTTGTCGACCTCTTGCAGGAATCGTAGATTCGGGTTGTGGGATCTCAGCTCGCCCTCGTCGTAAACGTCCTTGAGGTTGAGCATCCTTTTCGACAGTCCCACGAAGCCGGCGATCGAGTGTTCCGCGATCGGCAGCTTCAGGTCTTTGAAGGAGTTGAGGCCGGTTTTGACCTTGGAAACGATCGTGTGCTTGTCTTCGCCCACCGTGTAGATCGTGAGCCGGTCCGCGTTGAAGAGCGTGCAGATGTCGGCGCTGACTTCAAGCATGATTTCGTCCACGTTGCTCGTGGCGTGGATCTTGTTGGTGACAGACTGAAGGTTCTTCTGGAACGTCAGCCGGCTGTTGACGTCAGAGGCCGCGCCTGGATGCGACTGTAATACCGCGCTCATAGGCAATCCACCTTAAGGTCTTTCACCCCGAAATAGCCCGAGAATCAATTACTTTACCACCGTTTCGCTCTGCTGGGCTGTGTCGTCCCCGAGGGTACATCCCTCCAGCCCTTTTCCGCATTTTCCGCAAGCGAAAACCGCGCCCGCCACGGTCTCGATCCGGTCGCGCCGACCGGGTCCTCGCTGTTTCATCCCTGCCGTTTTACCTCACTCCACAGCCCGCCGGTGAGCACAAATGCACGATAACCGCGCTGCGCGAGCAGGAACGCCGCCGCAGCGCTGCGGCGCCCGCTTTGACAATAAAGGACGTATTCCTTCCCCTTGTCCAGTGCGCCAAAAGCGTTTCGGATTTCCGAAAGCGGAATGTTGATGGCGCCCGCGAGCTTGTCGTACTGATATTCCGACGGGTAGCGCACATCGATCCATTGCGCACCGTTGGCGATCTTCCCGCGAGCTTCTTCGACCGACAGGCGGTGCAGCAGCGGTTCCCGCAGCAGCTCGACGAAATCCTTCTTCGAAAGCTTCAGCAGCGCCCCGTCGCTCTTCATCGTAACGGTTGCGTTGCGCTTGACCTCCGACACCAATGCCTCCTCGCCGAAGGCGTCTCCGCTCTTCAACTCGGCGAGCAGCATCGACACGCCCCCGACCGTGCGTTCGACCTTGCACCGGCCCGTTTCTATCACGAAATACAGGTCGCCTTCGGCGCCTTCGCGGATCACGACGTCGCCTTTCTTGACCTCGATCCGCTCGAATCGACCCAGCAGCTCGTCAATGTGCGCGGGCGGCAGATGCGAAAACGCGCCGTACTTGAGGCTGCTGACGCTGAACATTCCGGACATCACAGCCCAGTTGGCGAACGAACTCGGCGCGTCTTTCCGCTTGGGCAAAGCCTCCGCGGAAACCATCTGATCCCAGGTCGCCATGATGTCGAGCAGGTCGTCGTCGATGCGCATCAGCTCCACTTCGGTGGTCGTCTTGGCGCTGGTGAAGACCTCGCCTCGACGAGCGAGCGGATATCGCGCGCGCTCGGATCCTCCGACCAGCAGCTTCGCGGAGCCGTCGGGATACGTGAGCACCAGCTCCCCGCGCAGCAGATAGACCGCTTGGCCGATGCCCCGCACGAGAAAGGGATCGGAATTCTTGCCGATGATTTCGACGCGACACAGATCAACGAGCTCGTTGAGTCGGGTTTCTGGCAGCGAAGCGACGGGCTCAAGTGTCCTCAACGTCTCGATGCTTACTTTGGTCGCGCACATCGCTTGCTCCTTACCCGCGAAAATCCCTGGCACACGCCTTCCTCAAAATTCGAACACCTGATTGTTCTGCAGCATGCGGGGCCTGAATTGGCCGGCATCCTCCTCGATTTCCTGCATCGTGAGCTCGATTTCGCCCGGTTTCAGATGCGTGATGTAGATCTCCGCGCTGCGCTCGAGCTTGGCCAACTCTTCCGCGAGCATGCTCGGGCAAAGATGTTTCGAGATGACGGCCAAGTCTTTTTCCCGGTTGCAGAACGCCGTCTCGATGATCAGGTATTTGAGATTGGAGATCTTGTTGACGGCCGCCCAGAGGGGATCATTGGTCGTCGTATCGCCGGTAAACACGAGGCTCCCCTTGCCGGAATCCAGGTGATAGCCCACGGCGGGCACGACATGATTGGCAGGTAACGCCGTGACTTTGCGCTTCTTCAGCTCGATCGTATCGCCGACCTGGATCTCGCGATATCGAAGCAAGGCCTTCTCCCGGCTCGGGATCTGGGAGAAATCCGGCCAGATGCTCCAGTTGAAGATATGGTTGCGCAGGATCTCAAGAGTCGCCGGAACGGCCCATAGCGTAAGCGGCTGGTCGCGCATGCCTCCGACCGTATCGACCATGAATGGAATGCTGGCCACGTGATCGAGGTGTGAATGCGTGAGAAAAATGTGATCGACGAGGGAAAGCTCCGTCAGCGACAGGTCGGCCACGCCGGTCCCGGCGTCGACGAGAATGTCGTTGTCGAGGAGCATGGACGTGGTGCGCAAGTGGCGTCCCCCTATCCCGCCGCTGCATCCGAGGATCCGGAGCTTCATCGATCGGTGGCCATCGCTTATTTCTCGTCGAACACCGTCACGCCGTCCCATTCGGGCGGAGGAGGGTTCCGGCGCTTTCCGGCAACTTGCTCGGCGTACAGTTCATAGAGGGCGCACCCGGGATTCATGCGTTGCAGGTTGAGAATGCCGACTTCGACCTTGTCCCACTCTCGCGACCGGTACAGACGGAGCGTCTGGTGCCACAGCTTGAGCTCGTCGAGAACCTTCTTTTCGACGTGGGTTTCCAGCCCGATGGGCTCGTAGATCGTGATCGCCTCGTCCTTGCCCTTGACCTTGATCTTGTCTATCTCCTTGAAGACCACGTCCTGGATGAGCCTGCGACTCGCCTCTCCGACGAGTATCCCGACACCATAGTGCTTTGTCCGCCCTTCCAGCCTCGATGCGACGTTGACGGCATCACCCATGGCCGTGTATGCCTTGCGCTGCCTGGAACCCATGTCGCCGACCCGCACGTTCCCGGAGTTCACTCCGATGCCGATTTTCAGGGTCGGCCAACCCCGCGCCGTGAATTTATTGTTCAGAGTCTCGCATTCGCGCAGCATCTCCATGGCCGCGAGCACCCCGCTGCGTGGATGCGTGTTGTCCTCAACGGGGGCATTCCAGAAGGCCATGATCGCGTCACCGATGTACTTGTCGAGCGTGCCGCGGTATTTGCCACGGATGATATTGCTCATATCCGTCAGGTACTCGTTGATATACTCGCGCAGATGCTCGGGGCTGAGTGCCTCTGAAATACTGGTAAAGCCGCGTACGTCGGAAAACAAGATGGTGAGCTCGGCGTTGTGCGGCTCCATCGTATATTTTTCCGGGTCCTCGGCCATCCTGTCCACGAGCTCCGGAGGGACATATTGCTCAAAGAGCTCCGTGATTTGCCTCTTTGTACGCGCCTCCACGAAGTATCCGTAAGCCATGTTGACCGTGTACAGGGTGGCGGTCATCAGGACCGACGCCGCCAGCGGCAGAACCAAGTCTGCGTACGACCACAATGCCAGATCCAGCAGGGTGATCAAGGCCATCCCCGTCACCGCGGCCGCCGAGGCCCAGAGGGGGGCAAGCATCGGGATGAGGAAGGTGAGCACGATACCCCCGAAAACGAGCAGCACCACCTCCGCGCCCAGCATGTACGGAGGCTTCTGCTTGAGCTGTCCGTCGAGCATTCCCGCGATCAGGTTGGCGTGGATCTCCACTCCCGGGTAGACGTTGTCCACCGGGGCCGACCGGAGGTCGAACAGGCCGGGCGCGGTGGCTCCGATCAGGACGATCTTTCCCTGCAGCCTGTCAGCGGGCACCTTGTCCGACCAGATATCGGAGAGCGAGATGTAAGGAAAGCTGCCTCGCGGTCCGCGATAAGGAACGAGCGAGGCCAGCTCGTCGTCCACGGGGATCCTCAGCGGACCGACCTCGAGCCATTCCACGCCGGTGTAGCCCCGCGTCACGAAGCGATCGGGTATGGCGTTGAGGACGACTTCGGGAAGCGCAAGCTTCGCCGTCTTGTTGCGCGCCGCCTCCTCGATCCCGAGATACATCCTCACTATGGCCAGGGAGAACGCCTCGTAGTACTTCCCCTTGTATTCGGCAAGCATCGGCACACGCCTGGACACGCCGTCGTCATCCACTCTCGGATTGAAGTGCCCGGCCACTACCGAGTTCGACTGAAACTGCGGCAGATTTCCCGTGTAGCCTCTCCAGTCGAGAATCGTGACTTTCCTCCCGCTGAACGTTTCCGCGGGAAGCACGGGCTCTGGAAGCGCGCCGCTTTCGACGGCGTTCTTGTCGCTGTTGAAGTAGTACCCGAGAACTACCGGCCGGCTGCGAATGTAGTTCGCGAATATCGTGTCGTAGTCGAGTTCCGGGCGCATTTGGGCGAGCGCCGACTGGAAGGGACCGACGTCTTTCAGCCGCGTCCTGGCGAGCCTCTCGAGCGCGGCGAGACCGGAACTCTCGTCCGGCTCGGCGAACACCACGTCGAAACCGACGATAAGCACGCCATACTTGTCGAACAGTTTCTGCAGGAGCGCCGTGATCTTGTCGCGGCTCCATGGCCAGCGGCCCAGCGCGCGCGGATCAAGGCTGCGTTCGTCGATGTCGAGGATGACGATACGGTCATCGACCGTGCGCGGCATCGTCAGCCGCAGCCGGTAATCGTAGATGATATTGTCGAGCTGGGTGATGAACCCTATCTGGTAGAGCTTGGCCGCGTGCCCCAGGAACACCAGCGTGACGATCAGACCAAGCGCAATCCGGACGATGTGCTGCTTCAGGCATCCTCCCCCGGAACGGGTTTCAGGACCTCCGCCTCACGCCTTGAGAAAGAATTCCATCTTCACGCCCGCCAGCTCGATCACATCGTGATCGTTCAGGGCGTGCGCTTGGGCGTCCAGAGGCTTGCCGTTCACGACCGGGAAGCTCGCGCCCTCGACGTGGGTGATGAAGAAACCTTGGGGCCGGCGCGTGATGACGGCGACTTGCACGCCCGGCTTGCCAAGGGTCGTGAGCGGCTTGGTAAGGTCGAGCTCCTTGCCGGCGTTCGCTCCCGACAGGAGCTGCAGGGCCGCGGCCTTCTGCGCGGGCGCCGCCGGCCTGGGTGCCGACACCGGAGGACTGGTCATGCTTTGACTGACGACCGCATCGGTGGCAGTCTTTGCAGCGGGTGATGCCGGTGCCGCGGCCGGGGCGGATGCCGCTGACGCTGGCGCCGGTACGGCGGCCGCGGGCCTGGTTGCGCCCGGACGAAGCACCATGGTCTTTTCGAAATCCGCGGCCTTGGCGACCCCTGCCGGAGCTTCGTTGACGTACTTGAGCTTGTACTTGCCCAGCTCGATGATATCGCTGTTCTGCAGGAAATGCTTCTTGACCGATTGGCCGTTGACGACGGTGCCGTTTGTGCTGCCGAGGTCTTCGAGAAAAGAATCCTGCAGGATGGTGACGATGACGGCGTGCTCCCCGCTCACCGCAAGATTGTCGATCTGGATGTCGTTGTGCGGCTTGCGGCCGATGGTGGTCCGTTCCTTGGCCAGATTGATCTCTTTCAGAACCAAGCCGTCCATGCTCAGTATCAGCTTCGCCATAGCAGTATCCCTCTGCTCAACTATCTAAACCAGCTCATCATCTTGCCCACGATGCTGCGCGGCGCGGGGAAATCCCGCAGCACCCGGACCAGTATCACCGAAACATTGTCCCGCCCGCCGTTGTCATTTGCCGTCTGCACCAGATGCTGGGCACACAGTTTCAGGTTGGAGCTGAGCGTCTGCAGCGCGAGGCCGATATCGTCGTCGCTCACCATATCACAAAGGCCGTCCGAACAGAGCAGGTAGATATCCCCCGGCTGGGTGTCGTGATCGTGAATCTCGGGCTCGACAACCGGGTCGATGCCGAGCGCGCGCGTGACGAGATTCTTGTTCTGCGACTGCCTGGCCTGCTGCGGCGTGATCACCCCGCTGTCGATCTGCTCCTGCAGTAGCGAGTGGTCCTTGGTCATCTGCCTGAGCTCGTCGCCGCGCATCCTGTACAGTCGCGAATCCCCTATGTGCGCCACGGTCATCTTGTTGTCGTAGAACAGGGCAACGACCAGCGTGGTTCCCATCCCCGCATACTGGGGCTGGCTTTGCGCCGCTTGGAAGATCGAGGTGTTTGCCTTGACGATTTGCTCATGCAGGAGCCGGTGCGCGATCAGCTGGCCGCTGGGTGTGTCGACCTCGTGAGGTATCGTCTTGTCGAGCAGCTGCTGCAGCTCGGTGATGATCACCGTCGTTGCCATTCCGCTCGCGACCTCGCCCGCGTTGTACCCCCCCATGCCGTCGGCCAGCACCACGAGGCCCTTTTCTCCGTCCGAAGCGATGGAATCTTCGTTGTGGGCCCTGACCATCCCAGGATCGGTGCAACTTGCAATCTCCAAAGCTCCCGACAAGGTCATGATGCTCGATGGATCTCAGAGGCTGATGTCGACCCCGGTGCCCGTCGCCGCAGAAGCGGCACCGCCGCAGGTGGCGCGCAACTCGGCCGCGAATTCCTCGCCGGTCTGGTAACGCTCGCCGGCTTCCTTCGACATCGCCTTGTCCAGGAAAGCTACGAACTTCGGTGGAAGGGTCGGGTTGTAATGCAGAACGTCCGGCGCATGCTCGTTCGCGATCTTGTACATGAGCTGCGCCATCGATTCTCCCTCGAACGGGAGCCGTCCGCACGAAAGTTGATACAGGCTCACCGAAAGGGAAAACAAGTCGCTTCGCCCGTCGATCTTCTTTCCCTGCAGTTGCTCCGGCGACATGTAAGACGGCGTACCCAGCACCATCCCGGTCTTGGTTCTG
>DASSJA010000015.1:0-10820 GCA_035691445.1 Burkholderiales bacterium
GCACCACCGGCGTGCCCAAGTGCATCGTGCACGGAGCCGGCGGCGCGCTCCTCAAGCACTTGAGCGAGCAGCAACTGCATTGCGACATCAAGCCCGGAGACCGTCTGTTCTACTTCACGACGCTCGGCTGGATGATGTGGAACTGGCTTGCTTCCGGACTCGCTTCGGGTGCGACCCTGCTGCTCTACGACGGTTCGCCCTTCGTTCATGACGGAAACATCCTGTTCGACTACGCCGACGCCGAGGGGACGACGCATCTCGGCACGTCCGCAAAATTCCTCGACGCGGCCGCCAAGGCGGGCGTGGAGCCGATTAAGACGCACAGGCTCGAGCGCTTGCGCACCGTGCTCTCGACCGGCTCGCCCCTGGCTCCCGAGGGCTTCGACTTCGTTTACCGTTCGATCAAGCGCGATGTCTGTCTGTCCTCGATCTCCGGCGGAACCGACATCTGCGGGTGCTTCGTGCTTGGCAACCCCATCCTGCCCGTGTGGCGCGGCGAGATCCAGTGTCGCGCGCTAGGCTTGCAGGTCGAGGTGTTCGACGAGAACGGGCGCCCGGTCAAGGAACAGAAGGGCGAGCTCGTCTGCACGCGCCCATTCCCATCGTTGCCCGTGGGCTTCTGGAACGACCCGGACGGGGCAAGGTACCGCGCCGCCTACTTCGAGCGATTCCCGGGCGTGTGGACCCATGGCGACTGGTGCGAGATCACCGCGCACGACGGCATGATCATCTATGGGAGATCGGACGCGGTACTCAATCCCGGTGGCGTGAGAATCGGAACCGCCGAGATCTACCGCCAGGTCGAGCAGCTGGAGGAGGTGGTCGAGTCGCTCGTCGTCGGGCAGACGTGGCCGCCGGGTGAGATCGGCGACGTGCGGGTGGTGCTGTTCGTGAAGCTGCGCGAAGGACTCGCGCTGGACGACGCGCTGGTTACGAAGATCAAGGACCACATCCGCACGAACACCACCCCGCGGCACGTGCCGGCGAAGGTGGTGCAGGTGGCGGACATCCCGCGCACCAAGTCGAACAAGATCGTCGAGCTCGCGGTTCGCGAGGTCGTTCACGGCCGCGCCGTGAAGAATCTCGAGGCGCTCGCCAATCCCGAGGCGCTCGAGTATTTCAGGAACCGGCCCGAGCTCGCGTAAAGGCTTGAAACAGCCTACGGAAATTGAGCGGGAGGGCGTTTTCGTGTACCATTCTCCATCCCATCCCCCTGGTTCTTGATGGCCAAGTACGTGTTCGTGTCGGGCGGTGTGGTTTCCTCTCTGGGGAAGGGGATAGCCGCCGCCTCCCTCGCCGCTATTCTCGAATCGCGCGGCATCAAGGTCACGCTGCTCAAGCTCGACCCGTACATCAACGTCGATCCCGGGACGATGAGCCCTTTCCAGCACGGAGAGGTGTTCGTCACCGAGGACGGGGCCGAGACCGATCTCGACCTGGGCCACTACGAACGCTTCCAGTCGGCCCGGATGCACAAGTCGAACAATTTCACCACCGGGCAGATCTACGACTCGGTGATAAGAAAGGAGCGCCGCGGCGACTACCTCGGCCGCACCGTGCAGGTGATTCCGCACGTCACCGACGAGATCAAGGCGTTCATCGCGCGAGGCGCGGGCGAGGCGGAAGTCGCGATCGTCGAGATCGGCGGTACGGTGGGCGACATCGAATCGCTGCCTTTCCTCGAGGCGGTGCGGCAGATGGGCCTGGAGCTCGGCGCGCACAATACCTGCTATGTCCACCTGACGCTCGTGCCTTTCATCAAGAGCGCGGGAGAGATCAAGACCAAGCCGACGCAGCATTCGGTGAAGGAGCTGCGAGGAATCGGCATCCAGCCCGACGCGCTGCTATGCCGCTCCGACCGACCCATACCGGAGGACGAAAAGAAGAAGATTGCGCTGTTCACCAACGTTCAGGCGAATGCGGTGATCTCGGTCTGGGACGCAGACTCGATCTACCGGATCCCCTGGATGCTGCACCAGCAGATGCTCGATGAGATCGTGTGCCACAAGCTCGGCATCATCGCCAAGCCCGCCGAGCTCAGGGTATGGAAGAAGCTGGTCGAGGCGCTCGAGCATCCGCAGCACGAGATCACCATCGCCATGGTCGGCAAGTACGTCGATCTCACCGATTCCTACAAGTCGCTCAACGAGGCGCTGGTGCATGCGGGAATCCACGCGCGCAGCAAGGTCAACATACGCTACGTCGATTCCGAAGCGATCGAGAAGGATGGTGTCGGCGGGCAGCTCAAAGGCGTGGATGCGGTGCTCGTGCCCGGCGGCTTCGGCAAGCGCGGCGTCGAAGGCATGATGAAGGCGATCCAGTACGCGCGCGAGAACAAGATTCCCTATCTGGGCATCTGTCTGGGCATGCAGCTCGCGGTGATCGAGTTTGCGCGCAATGTGGTCGGGCTCGCAGGCGCGAACTCGACCGAATTCGACCGCGACACGCCCCACCCGGTGATCGCGCTGGTGACCGAGTGGCAGGACCGCGACGGCAGGGTCGAGCGGCGCGACGAGAAATCCGACCTCGGCGGCACCATGCGCCTGGGCGCGCAGGGCGCCTCGCTGGAGGCCGGCAGCCTCGCGCGCAAGATCTACGGCGCGGACACGATCAACGAGCGCCACCGCCACCGCTACGAGGTCAACAACCAGTACGTGCAACGCCTGAAGGACAGGGGCCTGCGCGTTTCCGGCCTTACCCAGCGCGAGCAGCTATGCGAAATGATCGAGCTGCCTTCGCATCCCTGGCTGATCGGCTGCCAGTTCCACCCCGAATTCACGTCGACGCCGCGCGCCGGGCATCCGCTTTTCACGGCCTTCGTCGAAGCCGCGCTTCAATATCAGGCGAGCAAGACCAAGACCGCGATCGCAGCATGAAGCTTTGCGGCTTTCAGGCCGGCCTAGACAACCCCTTATTCCTGATCGCCGGTCCCTGTGTCGTCGAATCGCGGCAGCTCGCGTTGGACACCGCGGCCGCGCTGAAGGAGATCTGCGCCGAGATGGACGTGCCCTTCATCTACAAGTCGTCCTACGACAAGGCCAACCGCAGCTCGGGGAAATCCTTCCGGGGTCTGGGGATGGAAAAGGGGCTGGAAATCCTCGCGGAGGTCAGGAGGGTAGTCGGCGTCCCCGTCCTGACCGACGTCCACGAGAAGGAAGACGTCGCGCAGGTGTCGGCGGCAGTCGACGTGCTGCAGACGCCCGCGTTCCTGTGCCGGCAGACCGATTTCATCCACGCCGTCGCGGCCGAGGGCAAGCCGGTGAACATCAAGAAGGGCCAGTTCCTCTCCCCGGGCGAAATGAAGAACGTGGTCGAGAAGGCGCGTGAAGCAAGCGGAAAGGACAATATCCTGGTTTGCGAGCGCGGCTCGTCGTTCGGCTACAACAACCTCGTCTCGGACATGCGCTCGCTCGCGATCATGAGGGAAACGGGCTGCCCCGTCGTATTCGACGCCACCCACTCGGTACAGCTGCCGGGCGGGCAAGGGAGCTCCTCGGGCGGCCAGAGGGAGTTCGTTCCGGTGCTGGCTCGCGCGGCGGTCGCGAGTGGAATCGCCGGGATTTTCATGGAGACGCACCCCGATCCGGAGCGCGCGCCTTCGGATGGCCCGAACGCATGGCCGCTCGATCACATGAAAGAGCTGCTGCGGACGCTCAAGGAGCTCGACACACTCGTCAAGAGACGCGGATTCGCGGAGCAGAAACTGGAAACGCGGAAGAAGAAGGGCAGATAAATGAGTTCAATCGTCGACGTCGTCGCAAGAGAAATCCTCGATTCGCGCGGCAATCCCACGGTCGAGGCGGACGTGCTGATCGAATCCGGTGTGATGGGCCGGGCGGCGGTGCCCTCGGGCGCCTCCACCGGCAAGCGCGAGGCGCAGGAGCTGCGCGACAAGGACAAGGCCCGCTACGGGGGAAAAGGCGCGCTGAAAGCGGTCGAGCACGTCAACACCGAGATCTCCGAGGCAATCATGGGGCTGGACGCCCAGGAGCAGAGTTTCATCGACAAGACCTTGATCGAGCTCGACGGCACGGAAAACAAGTCGCGCCTCGGCGCGAACGCGATACTCGCGGTGTCGATGGCCGTGGCGAAAGCCGCCGCGGAGGAATCCGGGCTGCCCCTGTACCGCTATTTCGGCGGATCCGGCGGCATGCAGATGCCCGTGCCGATGATGAACGTGATCAACGGCGGGGTCCACGCGAGCAACAATCTCGACATCCAGGAGTTCATGATCGTGCCGCTGGGCGCGGCCAGCTTCCGCGAGGCCTTGCGCTGCGGCGCCGAGGTGTTTCACGCGCTGAAGAGCCTGCTCGAGAGCCGGCGCCTGTCGACCACCGTCGGGGATGAGGGCGGTTTCGCGCCGAACCTGCCGAACAACGAAGCGGGGCTGCAGCTCGTGCTGGAGGCGATCGGTCGTGCCGGATACCACGCCGGCACCCACGTGGCCCTCGCGCTCGATTGCGCGAGCTCGGAGTTCTACCAGGACGGAAAGTACGTGATCGATTCGAAAAAGCAGAAGCTCGGCTCCTCCGAGTTCGGTGAGCTTCTTGCGGGCTGGGCGAGCAAATACCCCATCATCAGCATCGAGGACGGCATGGCCGAGTCGGACTGGGACGGCTGGCGCGCGCTGACCGAGCGGCTGGGGAAGAAGGTGCAGCTCGTGGGCGACGACGTGTTCGTGACCAACGCAAAGATCCTGCGCGAAGGAATCCAGCTCGGAATCGCGAACGCGATCCTCGTGAAGCCGAACCAGATCGGCACGCTCACGGAGACCTTCGCGGCGATCGAGCTGGCAAAGCGCTCGGGCTACGCCGCCGTGATATCGCACCGGTCCGGGGAGACCGAGGACACGACCATAGCCGACATCGCGGTCGGCATGAACGCGCTGCAGATCAAGACCGGCTCGCTGTCGCGCTCGGACCGCGTGGCCAAGTACAACCAGCTCCTGCGAATCGAGGAGGATCTGGGCGAAGCGGTCGGCTATCCGGGACGCGACGCGTTCTACCAGCTCAGATGAAAATCCTCGCTTTTGCGCTCGCCGGCTGCATTCTGCTCCTGCAGTTCCCGTTGTGGCTGGGCAAGGGGGGGTGGCTGCGGGTGTGGAGCCTCGAGCGGCAAGTGCAGGAGCAGGAGCAGACCAACGCCGCACTGCAGCAGCGCAACCGCGCCCTCGATGCCGAGGTCCGGGACCTGAAACAGGGGTTCGAAGCGATCGAGGAGCGCGCTCGCTACGAGCTCGGCCTGATCAAGCAGGACGAGATCTTCTTCCAGGTGGTGCCTCCGCGCCCCGCGCAGCGAGACCACTGAGAGCGTCCCGGTTCCGGGTCTATAATCCTCGACGTGTGGGGCGGCGCGCCGCGCCGGTAGAGGGTCCGATCGATTGGGGGTTCCCGCGATGAAGCTCAACCCAGAGCAGCTCCGGCTCTTCGAACGCGACGGGTATCTTTTCTTTCCGAACCTGTTCCGGAAGGAGGAAGTCAAGGCGCTCGTCGAGGAGGTCCCGCGCCTGTACGCCCAGCGTCGGCCCGAGAACGTGCGCGAAAAAGACAGCGACGCGGTGCGCACCAACTTCGCGGCCCATATGTACAGCATTCCCTTCGCCAAGCTCGCGCGCCACCCGCGCATGGTCGAGCCGGTCATGCAGATCTTCGGTGAAGAGGTTTACATGCACCAGTTCAAGATCAACGGCAAGATGGCTTTCGACGGCGACGTGTGGCAGTGGCACCAGGACTACGGCACGTGGAAGAACGACGACGGGATGCCGGAGGCCCGGGCAATGAACGTCGCGATATTCCTCGACGAAGTGAACGAGTTCAACGCGCCGCTCATGCTGATCCCCGAAAGCCACAAGCGCGGCGTGCTCGCGGCGGAACACGACACCTCGACGACGAGCTATCCGCTGTGGACGATCGATCATGAGACCATAACCAAGCTGGTCGAGCGCGGCGGCATCGTCGCACCCAAGGGGGCTCCCGGGTCGATGATCCTGTTCCACTCGTGCCTGGTGCACGCGTCGACTTCCAACCTCTCTCCGTGGAACCGGGTAAGCGTGTACTTGAGCTTGTGCGCGGTGTCGAACCACATCCGGCGCTTCAAGCGCCCCGAATACATCGCGCACCGCGATTTCGCTCCGCTGCGGTGCCTGCCGGACGATTGCCTGCTCAAGGACTACGAGGTCGCGCTTCCCTGGAAGGACGGCACGCCCGAAGGGGCGCTGAAGCCCCTTCTTGCCGCGTAAGCGCTGATGAATCTGCACGCGAAGCTGCTGGAGCGCGAGGAGCAGGGAAAGCCGCTCCGGATCGGGGTGATCGGCGCCGGAAAATTCGCCGCGATGTACCTCGCGCAGGCTCCGAGAACTCCCGGGGTGCACGTCGCAGGCATCGCCGATCTTTCACCCGACACCGCGCGCGCCAACCTCGCCCGCGTGGGGTGGAAGCCCGAGGCTTGCGCCGCGGCGTCGCTCGACGCTGCGCTCGGGGAGCGCCGAACGCACTTGTCCGAGGACTGGCAGGCGCTCGTCGCACATCCGGCGATCGACATCGTGATCGAGGCGACAGGCAACCCCGTTGCGGCGGTCTCGCATGCGCTCGCCGCGTTTCGCAACGGCAAGCACGTGATCATGGTCACGGTCGAGGCGGACGCGGTCTGCGGTCCGCTGCTCGCAAAAAAAGCACGCGAGGCCGGGGTGGTCTACAGCCTTGCCTATGGCGACCAGCCGGCGATCATCTGCGACCTCGTCGACTGGGCGCGCACGGCAGGGTTCTCCGTGGTCGCCGCCGGCCGGGGTCACAAGTGGCTGCCGCACTTCGCTCAGTCCACGCCCGAAACGGTATGGGAGCACTACGGGCTCACGGCGGAGCAGGCCCGCGTCGGTGGGCTCAATCCGAAAATGTTCAACTCGTTTCTCGACGGCTCGAAGCCCGCGATCGAGTGTACCGCCGTGTGCAACGCGACCGGCCTGACCCCGGCCCCGGAAGGATTGAGCTACCCGAGCGGCGCGATCGACGCCCTGCCCGCGATCATGCGGCCCAGAGCCGAGGGCGGGTGCCTGCACCACAAGGGGCAGGTCGAGGTGGTGTCGTCGCTCGAGCGCGACGGACGGACGATCCCCTACGACATCCGCTTCGGCGTATGGGTCGTGTTCGAAGGTGAATCGGACTATATCCGGCGTTGTTTCATGGAATACGGGGTGCGCACCGACCCGTCCGGCCGCTATGCGTGCATGTACAAACGCTGGCACCTGATCGGACTCGAAGTCGGGATTTCCGTCGCTTCGGTGGGAACGAGACGGGAGCCGACAGGGTGCGCGACGGGATTTCGCGCCGACGCCGTCGCGAGCGCCAAGCGCGACCTGCGCGCGGGGGAACTGCTGGACGGCGAAGGGGGGTCGACGGTGGTCGGCACGCTCATGCCCGCCTCGGATTCGCTGCGGCTGGGAGCGCTTCCCCTGGGGCTCGCGCACCAGGTCAAATTGCTCAATTCCGTCAGGGCGGGCGGCACGGTGCGCTGGACGGATGTGACTTTTGACGCGTCCTGCGATGCCGTGAAGCTGCGTCGGGAGATGGAATCGGCGTTCGCGACCCCGAGCCGGCGCGCCGCGTAGTCCAAACGCCGGGGCGGAAATAGTAACGGTTTGGAATCACTCGCAATTTCGCTGCAAATATAGTGTAATGGGACCTATGGGCGGGGTGCTCGCGGGAGGGCCGCTCATTCGTCAGGTCCGGGGCCGGGGAGCAACCATGAAAAGCACATCTAGACCGCTTACGCTCGTCCACGATTCGGTCGAGGCGAAGCTTGCGCCGCTCAAGGTACTGGTCATCGACGACCAGTCCACCGGGCGGATCGTCCTGAGCGAAATCATGAGAGGCCTCGACGCCAGCCTGGAGGTCGCCACGTTCGCCGACCCGCTCGAGGCGATCGAGTTCGCCCGCAGGCACCCGGTCGATATGGTCCTCACCGATTACAAGATGCCGAACCTGGACGGAATCGAGGTCATACGGAGGCTGCGCCGCATTTTCGGATACGAGGACGTGCCCATCGTGTGCATCACAGTGGTGAGCGACCGCGAGGTCCGCTACCGCGCGCTCGAGGCCGGGGCGACCGACTTCCTGATCCGCCCCATCGACCGCCTGGAATGCGGGGCGCGGTGCCGCAACCTCCTGAGCCTGCGCCGGCACGAAATCCTAAAGAAAAACCGAACGCGGATTCTCGAGCAGAAGATCGATGAAGCCACCCGGGAGCTGCGCAGGCGCGAGGTCGAGACTCTGTTCCGCTTGGCGAAGGCGGCGGAGCAGCGCGACAAGGTAACCGGGATGCATTTGGTGCGCATGTCCAAGTACTCTGCATTGCTGGCGAGGGGCGTCGGGCTGTCTCCGGCAGAGCAGGACGCGATCGAGCTCGCCGCTCCGATGCACGACATCGGAAAGATCGGCATACCGGACCGCATCCTGCAGAATCCCGGCAGGCTCGACGGGGAGGATCTGCGCGTCATGCAGTCGCACGCGCGCATCGGCTATGACATGCTCAAGGACAGCTCCTCCGGATATCTGCAGATGGCCGCCGTGATCGCGCTCGGTCATCACGAAAAGTACGACGGCAGCGGCTATCCGACCGGTTTGAGGGGCGAGCACATCCCGCTGGAAGCGCGCATCGTCGCGATCGCCGACGTCTATGACGCCCTGACCTCGGTGCGCCCCTACAAATCTGCGTGGTCGATCCAGGAGTCGCTCGCGTACATGGAGGAGCACGCCGGATCGCATTTCGATCCGAAGCTCATCGACATCCTCGCGCGCGATCGCGAAGAAATCATTTCCATCGGCGAGCGATACGCCGATCAGCCGGTGCAGTGAACCGAGGTTGAGCTCATGGCGTTCAATTCGCTGATTGCCCGGTTCCGAGGCCGCCTGTCGGCGCGGGCGGATACCGAGCATGAGCAGGCGATCGTCCGGTTGATGGTCGGAGCGGCGTTCTTCCTTTACCTCCTCCCGCAGGCTTTGAACGGCGCCGAGGCCCGCAACCTGCTTTTCGGAGCCATGGTTTGTTTCATGGCGTTCGCGGCCGCTGTGCTCGCGTGGATCTACGCGGCACCCGCGCCATCGCCGGTGCGCCGGATCGTCGGTTCCTTCGTCGATCTCGGGGCGACGACGTTCTTCATGTACGGCCTGGGCGAGTATGGAGCGCCGCTTTACATCGTCTATCTGTGGACGATCTTCGGCAACGGTTACCGTTACGGAAAGGCCTATCTGTACAACTCGCTTGCGCTGAGCATTGCGGGCTTCGGCGGGGTCATCCTATTCAATGACTACTGGACCGGCAAGCCCGTTCTCAGCATCGGTCTGCTTGTGGGGATGGTCGTGCTCTCGTTCTATATGGCGAGACTAGTCACGCGGCTTTTCGACTCGCTCCATCGAGAGGAAGCCGCCAATCAGGCGAAGCGAAAGTTTCTTTCGACTGTCAGCCACGAGATGCGCACGCCGCTCAATGCCATCATCGGAATGAACGATCTTCTTCGCGACACCGAGCTGAATACCGAGCAGGGGGAAATGGTGCGGGCGATGCACGAGGCCTCGCGATCCATGCTCAAGCTGATCGAGAACGTGCTCGATATCTCGAAGATCGAGGCCGGCAAGGTCGACATCGAGGAAACCGATTTCGACTTGCATAGCCTGATCAACGGCACGACGGGGGTGCTCGTCTCGCAAGCCGAGATCCGGCGGCTGCAGCTTCGGTCCCACGTCATGCCCGAGGTGCCGCATGCCCTCCGCGGCGACCCGTACCATCTGCGCCAGGTGCTCTACAACCTGATCGGCAACGGAATCAAGTTCACCGAAGCGGGGGGTGTTACCTTGACGGTGTCGAGTCTCGGCGAAAGCGACCACGCGGTACGCCTGCGCTTCGCCATCGAGGATACCGGCATCGGCATGATCCCCGAAGTGCAGGAACGCATATTCGAAAGCTTCGTGCAGGCCGACGATTCCACCACGCGCCGCTACGGGGGCACCGGGCTAGGCACCACGATTGCCAAACAGCTCGTCGAGATGATGGGCGGGCAGATCGGCGTGCGTAGCACGCTGGGAAAAGGCAGCACGTTCTGGTTCGAGTTGCCTTTCAAGAAACAGGCTTCGGGCTACGTTCCCGAGGCTTCGATGCGGCTGAACGGGATTCGCATCATGCTGCTCGGTTTCAACGAGCCCGAGCAGCACTCGCTGGAGCAGGATCTCGCCACGTGGGGCGCGCGCACGGGACGCGCTTCCGGCGTGGATGCCGCGATCGCCCGTCTCGCCGAAGCGCATTCGCTCAGACACCCGTACCACCTGGTTCTCGTTCGCGAAGAGGACGCCGTGGAGTCGGGACGAATCCCTGCTCAGCTTCGCAACAACCGCAGCCAGAAGGCGCCTCCGATGGTCCTGTGCACTCCCGGGGTCTCGGAAATTCGCCAGGCGGAAGCCCTGGCGAGCGGGTTTGCGGCAGTTCTGGAAATGCCCTTCCAGAAGCGCCTCCTTTTCAACGCCATCCACTCGGCCACCGCGGTGCAAGGGGGGCAGGAAGGCGTCATTTCGCTCAGCGACTACTTTGCGGCCAGGGATTCGAACCGCCGGCGTTACCAGATATTGGTCGCGGAGGACAATATCGTCAATCAGCGCGTGACCATGGGCATTCTCGAGCGCGCCGGACACACCGTGCGTGTCGTCGGAGACGGTGAACAGGCCCTGGACATACTGGAAAACGAGCGCTTCGACGTCATCGTCATGGACCTGAACATGCCGCAGCTCGGCGGGCTGGATGCCGCGCGGGCTTACCGCTTCATGGACCCCGAGTCG
>DASSJA010000016.1:0-8820 GCA_035691445.1 Burkholderiales bacterium
AGCGGGCAGCGCAGGCTACGCCGTGGTGCCGGTGGAGAATTCCACCGACGGCGCGATCGGCAGGACCCTCGACCTGCTGCTCGCCACGCCCCTGAAGATCTGCGCCGAGGTGGTGCTGCGCGTGCAGCAGAACCTGATGGCGAAGAAAGCCGCGCTGAAGACCATCCGCAAGGTCTACTCGCATCCGCAATCGCTCGCACAGTGCCAGGGCTGGCTCGCGCAGCACCTGCCGGCGGCCGCGCGGGTGCCGGCGGCGAGCAACGCAGAGGGCGCGCGCCTGGCGGCGAAGGAGGCCGGCGCCGCGGCGATCGGGCCGGAGATCGCCGCGGAGCGCTACGGCCTGAAGGTCCTCGCGCGCGCCATCGAGGACGACGCAAAGAACCGCACGCGTTTTCTCGTCCTGGGGCCCCACGAGGCCGGCCCGTCGGGCAAGGACAGGACCTCGCTCGTGATGACCACGCACAACAAGCCCGGATCGCTCCTCGAGCTGATCGCCTCCTTCTCGGATTCGGACGTGAACATGACGCGGCTGGAGTCGCGCCCGGCGCGCACCGGGCAGTGGGAATACTACTTCTACGTCGATATCGAGGGCCACCAGCAGGACGCCAAGGTGGCGAAGGCGCTGGCCGAGCTGAAGGCCAAGGCGCCCTTCGTCAAGATCTTCGGCAGCTACCCCGCTGCCGTGCTCTAGGACGCTCCATGGACCTCTGCGAGCAGTCGCCGTCCTACGTCCGCGCGATCGCGCCCTACCAGCCGGGCAAGCCCATCTCCGAGCTCGCCCGCGAGATGGGCCTGAACGAGAAAAAAATCGTCAAGCTCGCCTCGAACGAGAATCCGCTCGGCGTGTCGCCCAGGGCGAAGGCCGCGATCAGGAAGGCGCTGCCCGAGCTCGGACGCTATCCCGACGGCAGCGCCTTCGACCTGAAAGCCGCGCTCGCGAAGCGCTACGGCGTTCCGGAGGAGTGCATCGTCGTCGGCAACGGGTCGAACGACCTCCTGGAGATGGCCGCGGCCGTGTTTCTCGCGCCTTCGCGCTCCGCGGTGTACTCGGAGCACGCGTTCGCCGTCTATCCCCTCGCCACGCTGTCGCGCGGCGCGCGCAGCATCGTCGTGCCGGCGAGGAACTACGGGCACGACCTCGCCGCGATGTTCGCGGCGATCGCTCCGGACACGCGCGTCGTTTTCATCGCCAATCCGAACAATCCGACCGGTACCTTCGTCCCCGGGCCCGAGCTCGAGGACTTCATCGCGCGGGCGCCGCGCGAGGTCGCGGTCGTCGTGGACGAGGCCTACACGGAGTACCTGCCGCGCGAGCTGCGCTACGACAGCGTCGGCTGGCTCGCGAAATACCCGAACTTGATCCTCACGCGCACTTTCTCAAAGGTCTACGGCCTCGCGGGCCTGCGTGTCGGCTTCGGGCTCATGCATCCTGGCGTCGCGGACCTGCTCAACCGTGTGCGCCAGCCCTTCAACGTCAACAGCCTTGCCCTCGCCGCCGCGGCCGCCGCGCTCGAAGACAGGAAGTTCGTCGCGAAGAGCCACAAGATGAACCGCGCCGGCATGGCGCGCCTGGAGCGCGCCTTCAAGCGGCTGGGGCTCGAGTACATTCCCTCGTGCGCCAATTTCGTGAGCTTTGCCGTGCCGCCGCACGGCGAGGGCCCTCGCGCCGGCACCGTATACGACAAACTCCTGCGCCAGGGCGTGATCGTGAGGCCGGTCGCCGGCTACGGCATGCCCGACCATCTTCGCGTCACGGTGGGCACGCCCGCGGAGAACGAACGATTCCTCAAGGCGCTCGAGGCGGCGCTGGAGGCGTGATGGCGCGAATCGAGAAGCTCGTGGTGGTCGGGGTGGGGTTGATCGGCGGCTCGTTCGCCTTGGCGCTGAGAGAGGCTGGCGCGCTCGGCCGGGCGATCGGCGTCGGCCGCGGCGCGGCCAACATCCGGCGGGCGCTGGATCTGCGGATCATCGACGCCGAGGGCGCGCTCGACTCGGCCACTTTCGGCGGCGCGGATCTGGTGCTGCTCGCGGCGCCGGTAGGCCAGATGCCGGCCATCATGCGGGCCATCGCGCCGCTGCTCGGCGGCGAGACCGTCGTCACCGACGCCGGCAGCACCAAGCAGGACGTGGTCGCGCTGGCGCGGCGCGAATTGAAGCGCTCGCTCTCCCGGTTCGTTCCCGGGCACCCGATCGCGGGCACGGAGAAAAGCGGCGCTGGCGCCGCGTTCGCCGGGCTCTATCGCGGCCGCAAGGTCGTGCTCACCCCGCTCGGTGGAACCGACCGCGACGCCGTCTCGCTCGTTCGGACGGCCTGGGAGCGATGCGGGGCGGACGTCTTCGAGCTCGAGCCCCGCGAGCACGACGCGGTGCTCGCGACCGTCAGCCACCTCCCTCACGTGCTCGCCTACGCCCTCGTCGATCAGGTCGCTCGCCACAAGGACGCGAAGCGGCTTTTCTCGTACGCGGCGGGGGGATTCCGCGATTTCACCCGCATCGCCGGGAGCCATCCGGAAATGTGGCGCGACATCTGCCTCGCGAACCGCAAGGCGCTGCTCGCCGAGCTGGCGCGCTACGGCGGGGAGCTCGAGCGCGTGCGCAGGATGCTCGAGCGCGGCGACGGCAGAGCGCTCGAGGCGCTGTTCGCCGGCGCGCGCGACGCGCGCGACCGCTGGCTGAAAGGCAAGGAATGACGTGAAGTTCCTCGACCTCGACCCGATCGCGCGGGCCGCGGGCACCGTGAAGATGCCCGGATCCAAGAGCATCTCCAACCGCGTGCTGCTGCTCGCGGCTCTCGCGGACGGGGAAACGCGGGTCGATGACCTGCTGGATTCCGACGATACCGCGGTCATGCTGGGCGCCCTCGCGCGCCTGGGCGTGAAAATAGAGCGGGAGCCCGGCGGAACGGCGCTGGTCCACGGCGTGAATGGAGGATTTCCGTCGAAATCCGCCGACCTTTACCTCGGCAACGCCGGAACCGCGTTCCGGCCGCTGGTGGCTGCCCTTGCGGTGAACGGCGGCGAGTACCGGCTCTCCGGCGTGCCGCGCATGCACGAGCGGCCGATCGGCGATCTGGTCGAGGCCCTGCGGCGCCTCGGCGCCGACATCGCCTACCTGGAAAAGGACGGATTCCCGCCGCTCCTGATCCGCCCGCGGGTGATCCGCGGCGGGCCGGCGCGGGTGCGCGGCAGCGTCTCGTCGCAGTATCTTTCGGCGCTGCTGATGGCCCTGCCCCTGGCGGGAGCGCAGCGCGATGTCGAGATCGAAGGCGAGCTCGTCTCCAAGCCCTACGTCGAGATCACCCTCAACCTGATGAGCCGCTTCGGCGTCCCCGTCGCGCGCGAAGGATGGAGGAGGTTCACTCTTCCGGCTCGCGGCTACGCCAGTCCCGGGAAGATCCGCGTCGAGGGCGACGCGTCCTCGGCGTCGTACTTCCTCGCCGCCGGCGCGATCGGCGGGGGCCCGGTGCGCGTGGAAGGGGTGGGGCGCTCGAGCATCCAGGGCGACGTCCGCTTCGCCGAGGTGCTGGAGAACATGGGGGCGAAGATCTCGATGGGCGAGAACTGGATCGAAGCCTCCGGCCGCGGGAAGCTCAAGGCCATCGACGCCGACCTGAACCACATTCCCGACGCGGCGATGACCGCGGCGGTGGCCGCCGTGTTCGCCGAAGGCGCAAGCACGCTGCGCAACATCGCCAACTGGCGGGTGAAGGAGACCGACCGCATCGCCGCGATGGCGAGCGAGTTGCGCAAGCTGGGCGCGGCGGTCGAGGAGGGCGCGGACTTCCTTCGCGTGACCCCTCCGGCGAAGCTCAAGGCCGCGACCATAGACACCTACGACGATCACCGCATGGCGATGTCGTTCTCGCTCGCCGCGCTCGGCGGGGTCCGCGTACGGATCAACGATCCGGAGTGCGTCGGCAAGACCTTCCCCGGCTATTTCGACGCGCTCGCGGGCATTTCCCGCCGGACTGCCGCGTGAGCACGGTGCCGGTCATCGCCATCGACGGGCCTTCGGCTTCCGGGAAGGGCACGGTGGCGCAACGGGTCGCGAAATCGCTGGGGTTCCACTATCTGAACAGCGGCGCGCTCTACCGCCTGGTGGCGCTTGCCGCGCTCAGGCAGGGGATCGCGGCGTCGGACGAAGCCCGGGCCGCGGCCCTGGCCTCGCAGCTCCCGACCCCCCGCTTCGAGGGCGAAGAGATCTATTTCGACGGCAAGCCGGTGGCCGACGCCATCCGCACCGAGGACGTGTCGGCGGCGGCGTCTTTCGTCGCGGCGCTGCCGAAGGTGCGCGGGGCCCTGCTGGGACGCCAGCGGGCCTTCCGCCGGCCCCCGGGACTGGTGGCCGAAGGGCGCGACATGGGGTCGGTCGTGTTCCCCGACGCGGACCTCAAAGTGTTCCTCACCGCGAGCCCCGAGGCCCGCGCCGAACGGCGTTATAAACAGTTGAATGAGAAAGGAATCGCTGCTACACTGGCCGCCCTTTTGCAGGATTTGCGCGAACGCGACGCACGCGATGCGACGCGCAGCGCGGCGCCTCTCAAGCAAAGCCCTGAAGCGCGGTTGCTCGACACAACGTCGATGAGCGCCGAGCAGGCGGCGGCCCTGATCGCGGGCTGGTACCGCGGGGCGAACAGGTGACATAGAGCCAAGGGAAAACGACTTGGCTTTTTGTTGTGGATCAACGAACCCCGTGCTGCTCGACGGGCAGAAGCAGTAATTTTTTTCTATGTCGAACGCAATCCCCGCCGCATCTTCCACGGCAGCGCCCCAGGAGACCTTCGCCGCGCTTTTCGAAGAAAGCCTTACCCGCAAGGAGATGCGCACGGGCGAGGTCATCACCGCCGAAGTCATCCGCGTCGACGTCAATTACGTCGTCGTCAACGCGGGCCTGAAATCCGAGTCCTTCATCCCCATCGAGGAATTCAAGAGCGACAAGGGCGAGGTCGAGGTCAAGACCGGCGATTTCGTGAGCGTCGCGATCGAGGCCCTGGAAGACGGCTACGGCGAAACGCGCCTGTCGCGCGACAAGGCGAAGCGCCTGGCGGCCTGGCTGGACCTGGAAAAGGCGCTGGAAGCCGGCACGCTGGTGAAGGGAATGATCTCCGGCAAGGTGAAAGGCGGGCTCACCGTCATGACCAACGGCATCCGCGCCTTCCTTCCCGGGTCGCTCGTCGACATCCGTCCGGTGAAGGACACCATGCCCTACGAGGGCAAGGAGATGGAGTTCAAGGTCATCAAGCTCGACCGCAAGCGGAACAACGTGGTCGTGTCGCGGCGCGCGGTGCTCGAAGCCTCGCAGGGCGCGGAGCGCCAGGCGCTGCTCGCCAACCTCCAGGAAGGGGCCACCGTCAAGGGCATCGTCAAGAACATCACCGACTACGGCGCGTTCGTCGACCTGGGCGGCATCGGCGGCCTGCTGCACATAACCGATCTCGCCTGGCGGCGCGTGAAGCATCCCTCCGAGGTGCTCGCGGTCGGCGACGAGGTGACGGCGAAGGTGCTCAAGTTCGACACCGAGAAGAACCGCGTTTCCCTGGGCATGAAGCAGCTCGGCGAGGATCCCTGGGTGGGTCTGTCGCGCCGCTATCCGACCGGAACGCGCCTGTTCGGCAAGGTGTCCAATCTCACCGACTACGGCGCCTTTGTCGAAGTGGAGCAGGGCATAGAAGGCCTGGTGCACGTCTCGGAGATGGACTGGACCAACAAGAACGTGCATCCGTCGAAGGTGGTCGCGCTCGGCGACGAGGTCGAGGTCATGATCCTCGAGATCGACGAGGAGAGGCGCCGCATTTCGCTCGGGATGAAGCAGTGCATGCCCAATCCATGGGAAGAGTTCGGCATGAACTTCAAGAAGGGCGACAAGGTGAAGGGGCCGATCAAGTCGATTACCGACTTCGGCATCTTCATCGGCCTGCCGGGCGGAATCGACGGGCTGGTGCATCTGTCCGATCTCTCGTGGTCGACTCCCGGCGAAGAGGCCGTGCGCAATTTCAAGAAGGGCGAAGAGGTCGAGGCGCAGGTGCTCTCCATCGACGTCGAGCGCGAGAGGATTTCCCTCGGCGTCAAGCAGCTCGAGGGCGATCCGTTCAACAGCTTCGTGGCGAGCCACGAAAAAGGCAAGCTCATCTCCGGCACCGTCAAGTCGGTCGACGCGAGAGGGGCGGTGATCACGCTGGGGGGTGAGCTGGAGGGCTACCTGCGCGCTTCCGAGATCTCCCGCGACCGCGTCGAGGACGCCCGCAACCATCTCAAGGAAGGCGACAGCGTCACCGCGATGATCATCAACGTCGATCGCAAGAACCGCACGGTCAACCTTTCGGTCAAGCAGAAGGACCTCGCCGAAGAGAACGAGGCGATGGCCAAGCTCCAGAGCGAAAGCGCCGCGAGCACGGGAAGCACGAACCTCGGGGCGCTCTTGAAGGCGAAACTGGACAACAAGAACGCTCAACAGTAATCGGGGACCGGCATGACCAAGTCCGAACTGATCGCGAGGCTCGCCGCGCGCTATTCGCAGCTCGTGGCCAAAGATGCCGAATTCACCGTCAAGATGATCCTGGACGCGATGACGCAGAGCCTGGTGAAGGGCCAGAGAATAGAGATCCGCGGCTTCGGGAGCTTCGGGCTGAACCACAGGCCGGCGCGCATGGGCCGCAACCCGAAATCGGGCGAGCGGGTGCAGGTGCCGGAGAAATTCGTACCGCATTTCAAGGCGGGCAAGGAATTGCGCGAGAGGGTCGACCAGAAATAGGACATTGGGCCGGCGGCATGTTGGGGGCGGCGGCATCGACCTGGTGCCGCCGTTTTACTTTGAGAGCATGAAAATCATCAATCGTCTGTCGTGGCTGCTGCGGGCGCTTCTGTTCATCCTGATATTCGCGTTCGCGCTCATGAACACGGATGCGGTGAAGCTGCACTTCTTCCTCGGGAAGACGTGGGAGATCCCGATGATCCTCGTGCTGCTCCTGTTTTTCGCCTTCGGCGCCGCGCTCGGCGTGCTCGGCTGCCTGTCGCGCCTGCTCGGGCAGCGCCGCGAAATCCACAGGCTCGAGCGCGCGCTGCGCGCGGGAGGCGATCGCACCATGCCGCCGCAGGCCTGATCTCCCCATGGACTTCGAGCTCTGGTGGCTGTTCGGATTCGCCCTGTTCTTCGGCCTGGGCTGGCTCGCTGCGCGCGTGGACATCAAGCAGCTCCTGTCCGAGTCGCGGCAGCTGCCGCGCTCGTACTTCAAGGGACTCAATTTCCTGCTCAACGAGCAGCCGGACAAGGCGATCGAGGCGTTCATCGAGGTCGTCAAGGTCGACCCGGAAACGGTCGAGCTGCACTTCGCCTTGGGAAGCCTGTTCCGCCGCCGCGGCGAAACCGAGCGGGCGATCCGCATGCACAAGAATCTGCTCGAGCGGTCCGACCTGGGGGAGGAGCAGCGGCTGCATGCGATGGTCGAGCTCGGCGAGGATTACCTCAAGGCCGGGCTTCTCGACCGCGCGGAGGAGATGTTCGTCAAGCTCAAGACTTCGCCGCACCGCGCCGGTGCCTTGAAGTTCCTGCTCGAGATCTACCAGCAGGAAAAGGACTGGATGAAGGCCGTCGGAGCGGCGCTCGAGCTGGAGAAGGAATCGGGGCAGTCGGCGCAGAAGGAAATCGCGAACTACTACTGCGAGCTCGCCCTGTCCGAGGCGATGCATTCGCGCCCCGACGGCGCCAAGCGCCACCTGGAGGCGGCTCTGGCCGCGCACCGCAAGTGCGTCCGCGCAAACCTCATCCTCGGGGACGTCCTGGTGGCCTCGGGGGACCACGAGGGCGCCATCGAGGCGTGGAAGCGCATCGAGCAGCAGAACCCCGGGCATCTCGCGCTGGTCGCGCAGCGCCTCCTGGAGAGCCACCGTGCGCTGGGGCGCCCCGAGGAGGGGCTGACGCTGCTGCGCGGGTACCTCGCGAGCTTTCCTTCCCTGGATCTGCTCGATGTCGCCTTCCAGTCGACGCTCGACTCCCAGGGGCCCGAGGCGGCCTACAAGCTGGTGAAGGACGAATTGAGGCGCAATCAGACCCTGCTCGGCCTGGACAAGCTGCTCGAGGCGCAGCTTCTGGTCGCCCCCGCCGACAGGCGCAACGATCTGGAGCTCGTGCGCAATCTCATACACAGCCATACGCGCCGGCTCGCGCGCTACCATTGCGAGAATTGCGGATTCAAGGCGCGGCAGTTCTATTGGCATTGTCCCGCGTGCGGCGGATGGGAAACGTACCCGCCGAGGCGCACCGAGGAGTTCGAGCAGACACCGTGAGGTCGGGGAGCTGAATTGAAAATCGCAATCCTTGGAACCGGCTACGTCGGCCTGGTGACGGGCGCGTGCTTCGCGGAGGTCGGAAATGAAGTCCTGTGCCTCGACCTGGACGAGGCGAAGATCCGCACGCTCGAAGAGGGAGGAATACCCATCTACGAGCCCGGACTGCTCGAAATGGTAAAGCGCAATCGCGCCGCGGGACGGCTGCATTTCTCCACCAATGTGGAGCAGGCTGCCGGCTTCGGAGCCGTGGCGTGCATCGCGGTAGGCACCCCGCCGGGGGAGGACGGCTCGGCAGACCTGCAGCACGTTCTCGAAGCGGCCCGCAACATCGGCCGGCACATGACCGAGTACCGGGTAGTGGTCAACAAGTCCACCGTGCCGGTGGGCACCGCCGACAAGGTGCGGGTCGCCATCGCCGGGGAGCTTGCCAAACGCGGCGTCAAGGTTCCCTTCGCGGTGGTCTCGAACCCGGAGTTCCTGAAGGAGGGCGCGGCAGTCGAGGATTTCATGAGGCCGGACCGCGTCGTGGTCGGCT
>DASSJA010000017.1:0-6471 GCA_035691445.1 Burkholderiales bacterium
GCAGGTGATGGAAGGCCGCCATTGCTTCGGTCATCTCACCGTCGAGGAGAACCTGCTCACGGGCGCGTTCACGCGTCGCGACGGCAGGGCGGCGATCTCGCGCGATCTGGAGCTCGTCTATTCCTATTTTCCCCCGCTCAAGGATCGGCGGAACGCGCTCGCCGGCTATACCTCCGGCGGCGAGCAGCAGATGACGGCCCTGGGCCGCGCGCTCATGGCGCGTCCGAGCATGATCCTGCTCGACGAGCCTTCGATGGGACTCGCGCCGCAGATCGTCGAGGAGATCTTCGATATCGTGACGGGCCTCAACCGGAAGGAAAAGGTGAGCTTCCTGCTGGCGGAGCAGAATACGAACGTCGCGCTGCGCCACGCGGACTACGGCTACATCCTGGAGAACGGGCGCGTCGTCATGGACGGCGCCGCCGCCGATCTCGCCGCGAACGAAGACGTCAAGGAGTTCTATCTCGGAATTTCGTCGGGCAAGCAAAGGAGCTTCAAGGACGTCAAGCACTACCGCCGCAGAAAGCGGTGGCTCGCATGAGGAGAGGCAAGAAATGAGAAACGCCGTCGCGTTGCTTGCGCTTGCCACCGGTTGCGCCGGCGCCCTTGCGCAGGGTTATCCCAGCAAGCCGATTCATCTGGTGGTCGGCTTCGCGCCCGGCGGCGCGGCCGACATCATCGCTCGCACCATGAGCGACCCGCTCGCCCGGGTGCTCGGCCAGGGCATCATCGTCGAGAACAAGCCCGGTGCGGGCTCGAGCGTCGCCGCCGAGCTCGTCGCCAAGGCGAGCCCTGACGGCTACACGATCATGATCGCGAGCCAGAGCGGGATGATCGTCAATCCCCTGATCAACAAGAACGTCGGCTACAGCACCGCGCGCGATTTCGCGCCCATCACGCAGGTCACCAGCTCACCGCTGGTCGTGGCCGTGAACCCGTCCCTGAAAGTGGCGTCGATCGCCGAGCTCATCGCCGAGGCGAAGAAGGCGCCCGGAAAGCTCAACTACGCAACCTCCGGAAACGGCTCGCTGCCCCATCTCGCGGCGACGCTTTTCAGCGCCATCGCGGGCGTGCAGATGGTCCACGTGCCGTACAAGAGCGGCGGGCAATCGGTGCAGTCGGTGCTCGCGGGGGACACGCAGGTCACGTTCGCCACCGCGCCCTCGGTGATGCCGCTGGTGCAGAGCGGCCGGCTGCGGGGCATCGCGGTTACCACCCGCGCGCGCTCGCCGCTGGTGGCCGGCCTTCCCGGAATGGAAGAAGCCGGGCTCGCGGGCTACAGCCTTTCGATCTGGTACGGGTTCTTCGCGCCGGCGGGCACCTCGCGCGAAGTGATCACGCGGCTGTTCAAGGGGACCATCCAGGCGCTCGGCGATGCCAATCTGAAGCAGGTGCTGGCGCGCGACGGGACCGAGACCCTGGGTTCGAGCTCCCCCGAAGCGTTCGCCACCTTCCTGCGCAACGAGTCGGAAGTGACCGCCCGCGTGATACGCGATTCCGGAGCGAAATTCGAATGAGGGATGAACGCCGCCTCAGCCGCCGGCCGAGGGAAAGGCGCGCGTCAGGAAAATCAGGATCACCAGCAGGACGATCCCGAGCCCGAGACTCCAGCCGATCAGCTTTTTCTCTACCGGCAGAAGAGGCTCGACCGGCATCTTGCGGATTTCATCTCCGACCTTGGGTTGTTCCATTTGCCGGTCCTCCGTTTCAGTTCGCTGCGAGGGGCGGTTTCACCCCGGCGAAAAACACCCAGGAAATCACCAGGCCCACCCAGATGACGAATCCGAACAGGCACACGACGTAAACCGCGGCGAGCTTGCCTATTCCCTCCTCCCAGAGCTTGCGGAAGTTGCTCATGACGCCGATGGTGAAAAAAGTCATGACGAAGAAAATTCCGCGGAAGGCGTTGGCTTCGCCCATCGCCGACCGGATCTTCGTCATCGTCTCCGGTGCGGCGCCAAAGGCGAGCAGCAGCACCAAGACGAAGGTCGCGACGTAGCCGAGGATGAACTTCGGGAAGCGCTCCCAGATCTCGACCAGCTTCGCCCTGTCGCCGCTGGGGCGTACTTCGATATGGTTGGTCCAGATGTAGGCAAGGATGAACGCCCAGACGCCGATGAAGATATCGATGAACACCTTCACCATGGTGGTCGCCCCGAGTATCCAGCCCTTTGCGTAGTTGATGCCCTCGGCCGAGGCGACGGCGAGAATTTGCGCTTCCGTGATGGCTCCACTCGCCACCGCGGCGCCGTCGGTCTTCACCGCGAGCCCCATCCACGCACCTGCCACCATGGGTTCGTGCGCGAGGAAAGCCTTCGCGGCGAACGGCAGGATGAGAAGCTCGACCACCGCGAAGATCACGACCAGCGAGGCCACCATGACGGGCACGATGGGCCTCGCCCGGATCGCACCTCCGGTCGCGATCGCCGCCGATACGCCGCAGATCGAGATGCCCGAGGCGAGGGGCGCGGCCCACTCGCGGCTGAACCCGAACCACTTGCGCGCGACGAAGTACACGACCGCCCAATAGATCAGGTAAGCCTCGATGATCGCCGCCAGGCCGCGGAACATGACCGACTTCGCGAGGATCGGCTGCGCCGCAGCGGTCACACCGAGAAATCCTCCGAGGATGACGATCGCGGTCTTGATGTACCACTCCGGCCGCACCGCCTCCTTCATCCACCCGGCGACGCCGGGGAGGAAGTTGCCGACGACCAGTCCGGCGAGAAGCGCGACGATGTAGCCCCCTTCGTTGGTGAGCTTGAGCGACCAGCTGACGCCGAATTTCTGCATGTCGGCCGGGGTATTCACGGCCAGACTGGCGTAGCTTCCCGCAATCCAGCACAGGTAGCTGATCCAGAACACCGCGGTGAATCCGAGCGCGAAGCGCTTCAGGTCGGCCTTGAGCGCAACCGCGCCGGCGGTCATGACGGCGAGCAGGGCGGCATAAGTGGCGAGCAGGGCGCCCGCTCCACCGAGCCTTGCGTAGCCCCTGGAGAGCGGCGAGAGGGCCTTGGAAACGTCGGTCCACACGCGGGTGGTCACGACCCAACCGAGGGCGTCGGTTCCGGCGAGCACACCGAGCGCGAGCACGAACACGAGCAGACCGATCCAGACCGACAGCCAATCCTCGCTCAGGCCTTTGGCGCTCTCGTCCATTGGATCTCCCTTTGAGATTGGTGTGCCCGGGCCCGCCCGGGCGAGAGGGAACGAAATTACCGCCTCGCCAGGCAAACGGGAACAAATCAAAGATTACTTTCTTATAACTCAACCTGATTTTGTATGCTATGTTGCCTGCCCGGTGCCGTCCCATCGCGCAAGCGGCGCAGGAAATCGATGCCGGAGTACTACGACAGCCTGGAAACCCGCGATCCCGGGGAGCGGGAGCGCTCGCTCCTGGCGGCGCTCGCAGGCCACATCGCACATGCAAAACGGACCGCGCCGGGCTGGGCTCGCATCCTTGCCGGGGTCGATCCGGAGGAGGTCGCCGACCGGACCGCGCTCTCGAGGCTTCCGGTCACGCGCAAATCCGATCTCATCGCCCTGCAGAAAGCCGAACGCCCCTTCGGAGGGCTGAATGCGGCACCCGTAGCTCACATCGGCAGGGTCTTCGTCTCTCCGGGGCCCATCTATGAGCCCGGCGGAAGCGGGCGGGACTGGTGGCGCGCGGCGCGCGCGCTTTTCGCGGCCGGGCTCCGGGCGGGTGATCTGGCGGTCAATACCTTCGCCTACCACTTCACCCCAGCGGGCGCGATGCTGGAGGCAGGCGCCCTCGCGCTCGGCTGCGCCGTAGTGCCGGCCGGCGGGGGACAAACCGAGGCGCAAATCACGACCATCGCGGATTTGCGCGCCAACGCCTACATCGGGACGCCTTCCTTCCTGAAGCTGATCGTCGAAAAGGCCGACGAGCTCGGTGCGGACATCGGCTGCCTGAAGAAAGCCGCGGTAGGCGCCGAATATCTGCCGCCCGCGCTTCGTGCGGCCTGCGCGGCGCGCGGTATACGCGTGCTGCAATCGTACGCGTCGGCCGATCTCGGCCTGATCGCCTACGAATCCGAAGCGCTCGAGGGCATGATCCTCGACGAGGGATTGATCCTCGAAATCGTGCGAGTGGGCACCGGCGAACCCGCGCCCGAGGGTGAAGTCGGCGAAGTCGTGATCACCACCTTCAATCGGGACTACCCGCTCATCCGGTTCGGGACGGGGGACCTGTCCGCCGTGCTGCCGGGGCCGAGCCCCTGCGGGCGCACCAACATCCGCATCCGCGGCTGGATGGGCCGCGCCGACCAGACCACGAAGGTCAGGGGCATGTTCGTGCAGCCCTCGCAGGTCGCCGAGCTCCTCAAGCGCCACAAGGAAATTCTCAGGGCGCGCCTCGTCGTGGACAACCCCGGCGGCAACGATCGCATGACCCTGCACTGCGAAGCGCGCGGCGAGCCGGCGCCGGGACTGGCGCAGGCGATCGCGGACACCTTGCGCAGCATCACCAAGCTGCGCGGCGAAGTGGTGTTCGCGCGGCCGGGCGAGCTTCCCAGGGACGGAAAGGTGATCGAGGATGCGAAAAAATACGGCTAGTCCGAGTTCCGCCGCGGCCTGCGCACTCGGCGCCCTGGCCGGGATCATCCTGCTCGCTTCGGCGCTATCCGCCCGGGCGGAGGAGATCGTCACCGTGTCAGGGCGGAAGGGCGAGACGCAATCCTACCTGTTGATGCACAACGCACCCCCGCCCAAGGCGGTCGCCGTGATGTTTCCGGGCGGCGAAGGACTGCTCAGACTCCACGCCGAGGGTGGCGGGGTGAAGTTCGCACAGGGGAAAAATTTTCTGGTGCGCACGCGAGGATTGTTCCGCGACGCGCAAGTCGCGGTCGCCGTTCTCGATTCGCCTTCGGATCGCCAGCGTTTGGGCATGGACGACGGCTTCCGCACCGGTCGCGCCCACGTCGAGGACATCGCGGCGGTGATCGCCGATTTGAAGAATCGTTTTCCGGGCGCAAAGATCTTCCTGATCGGCACGAGCCGCGGCACCATCTCCGCCGCGTATGTCGGCCGCGCTCTCGGTAGCGCGGTGGACGGCGTGGTGATGACCTCCACGGTGTTCAACCGCGGCGGGCCGATCGGTGGCATCGGCCTCGCCGGTTTCGATTTCGCCTCGATCAGGACGCCGCTCCTCTTCGTCCATCACGTCCACGACAGCTGCCGCGCCTGCCCGTACGGCGTCGCGGAGAACCTGGGCCACACCTATCCGCTCATCTCGGTGAACGGCGGCAAGCCGGCGCAATCCGATCCTTGCGAGCCGCTCGCGGCGCACGGCTATTTCGGCAAGGAAGCGGAAACCGTTAAGGCCATCAAGGATTGGATGCTGGGCCGGGCTTTCCCCAGGACCGTCGACTAGCTTTGCGCGCCAAACCGCTTTCCGGAGTCTGCGTCCTCGACCTGACGCGCCTGCTGCCCGGCGCGATGGCGACGCTGCATCTCGCGGACATGGGAGCGGACGTGATCAAGATCGAGGACACGGAAGCGGGCGATTACGCCCGTTCGATGGGCCGCGTGCGCGGGGGCATGTCGGATTTCTTCCGCCTGTTGAACCGCAACAAGCGCGCGATGCGGCTCGATCTGAAGCAGGCGCGGGGTCGCGAGGTCTTCCTGCGGCTGGCCGGGCGGGCCGATGTCGTGGTCGAGGGCTTCCGTCCCGGCGTCGTCACCAAGCTCGGCGTCGGCTACGACGCCGTCGCTGCGGTCAACGCCCGCATCGTCTACTGCTCGATTTCAGGCTACGGCCAGAGCGGGCCGTATTCGCAGCGCTCGGGCCACGACATCAACTATACCGGCTACGCCGGGATCGGTGATGCGATCGGCACGGACGAGGCACCGGTTCTGCCGAATTTCCAGGTGGCGGACCTGCTGGGCGGCGCCCTCGTTCCCGCGATGGGAATCCTCGCAGCGCTGGTCGACGCCAAGTCCACCGGGCGCGGACGCTACGTGGACGTCGCCATGACCGATGCCGTGCTCGCGCACGCGATCCTGCCTCTGCTGGGGTTTCTCGAGCAGGGGAGGGCCCCGCGGCGCGGGACGGGCATGCTCGACGGAGGGCTGCCGTGCTACGGGCTCTACCGGACGCGCGACGACCGCTGGATGGCGGTGGGCGCGCTCGAGAAGAAATTCTGGGAAACCCTGTGTGATACGCTCGGCTGTCCGGAGCTGAAGGAAAGGCACATCGTCCGGGGCGACGCGGCGAAGCCGGTGAAGGAGCGGCTCGCCGGCGTTTTTGCCTCGCGCACGCAGCGCGAATGGTCGGAAGCTTTCGCCGCCGCCGACTGCTGCGTCAGCCCGGTCCTTGCTGTCGACGAGGCGCTGGGCAACGAGCAGCTGCGCGCGCGGGAGATGATGGTCGCCGAGGGCGGGCTCACGCAATTCGCGCTGCCGATAAAATTCAGCGAATTCGCTTTCGGGATCGAGCGCCGGGCGCCGGCG
>DASSJA010000018.1:0-4728 GCA_035691445.1 Burkholderiales bacterium
TGGAAATTCATGGTGAGGGTAGGCTCGTCGACCCTGAGCATCGGCAGCGCCTCGGGAGCGAGCGCGTCGGCGAACGTGACGCCGATGGCGGTCTCGTCGACCCCGGTAACGAGAACGATGTCGCCCGCGGAGGCCTCCTCCATCGGAATTCTCTCCAGGCCGCGAAATCCCATGACCTGGCCGACCTTCGCCTTCGCCGGCTCTCGATCCCCGTTCAGCACGAGGATCTCCTGGGCGGGCCTGAGTGTCCCTCGCGCGATGCGCCCGATCCCGATCCGCCCGACGTAGCTCGAATAGTCGATGTTGCTGATCTGCAATTGCAGCGGCCCGTAGGGATCGCCTTGCGGCGCAGGAATGCGCTCGATGATCGTCCGGAAAAGCGGCCGCATGTCGGTTCCCGGGCGGGCGAGATCGAGCGTCGCGGTGCCCAGGAGCGCGGAAGCGTAGACCACCGGAAAGTCGAGCTGATGCTCGGAGGCGCCGAGCTTGTCCATCATGTCGAAAGTGGCGTTCACCACCCAGTCGGGGCGCGCCCCGGGGCGGTCGATCTTGTTCACCACCAGCACCGGGTTCAGCCCGAGCGCGAGCGCCTTGCGGGTGACGAAGCGCGTCTGCGGCATCGGGCCCTCGACGGCGTCGACGAGCAGCAGCACGCCGTCGACCATCGAGAGCGAGCGCTCGACTTCGCCGCCAAAGTCGGCGTGTCCGGGCGTATCGACGATGTTGATGTGCACGCCCTCGAAGTCGACCGCGGTATTCTTCGCGAGGATGGTGATACCACGCTCACGCTCCAGGTCATTGGAGTCCATGACGCGCTCCACGAGGTGCTGGTGCGCGGCGAAGGTGCCCGACTGCCGCAGGAGCTTGTCGACCAGCGTCGTCTTTCCGTGATCGACATGGGCGATGATGGCGAGATTGCGGATCGAGCGGTGCATTTCAGGCGAACCTGCGCAGGAGGTCGCGCATTGTACTAGCTCGACAAGGCCCGGTCGAGAGCGGCGACCAAGGGACCGAGCTTGGGCGGCTTCGACTCGAGCGCGACAACCACGCCGTGTGCCTTCAACGCAGCGCTGCACACCGGGCCGATGGAGGCGACGAGCGTTCGGTTCAGGTTGGCGGCGAGCGCGCCCTGCCCGAGCCGTTCAGCGAACGCGAACAGGTTGTGGACCTGGGACGCGCTGGTGAAGACGGCCGCGTCGACCCGGCCTCCTCCGAGCGCGGTAATCAGCGCCTCGAGGGGACCGGTGTCTTCGGGAAGCGCCCAGCGGTAGGTGGGTATTTCGACGATTTCCGCGCCCCTCGCCCGCAAGGCTTTCTCGAGCTCGACGTTCGTTTCGCCGTAGCGCTGCACCAGCACGTGCTCGCCGCGCAGGGGCAGGTCCGCGATCGCTTCCAGCACCTGGACGGTGGTGAAGGGCTCGGCGGCGCTGCGGTCGATCCGCACCTCGCGCGAGCGCAGCGCGCCGGTGGGCTTGGGGCCGCGGGCCACCACGACACACTTCGACAGGGCGCGGAAAAGCTTGGGAGCGATCCCCATGGCCTCGACGGCGGCGAACAGAGCCCGGGTTCCCACGCCCGTCTGGAAGATCGCCGCCCCGGGCGGATTCGTATCGAGCGCCTCCACGAGGCGCGCGATTTCGGCGCGATCGATGTCGGGGATCTCGGCGAGCGCCGGAGCGAGCAGCGCCCGACCCCCGTGTTTCTCGATGAGACCAGCCAGCTCGCGGCCCAGCCGGCTCTCGAGTACCGCTACCGTCTTGCCTTTCAGTAGTAGCGCACCAGCATGAAGATCGCGCAGATTATCGCGGCCACGGAAGTGGCCGCGATAATCCAGCCGGCAGGCGTCGGATGGGATTCGACCAGCGCGTCGAGCGTCATGTGCATCTCGTCGCCGATCCGCGAGATGCGCCGGGACGATACCCATTGGTTGGTGAACCGCTCCAGTACGCTCTCGGCGTTCGGATAGAAGAGCAGCATCGCGCCGATCACGACGCCGGCCGCGCTGCCGATTATCAGAAACCACCTTGCGCTGTCGAGAACGATGGCCACGAAGGGCACGAAGCGCTTCTCGGCGACCATCCTGCTGACGGCGGCAACGTCGACTGCCGCCACCAGGCCGAAGATCGCAATGAGACCCCCGAGGACGAACCCCCCGGCGAGCCAGCGCTGGTACTGGTGCGCGGTCCGGTCGGTCTCGCGCGGCACTTCGACCGCCTTGAGCGCGTGACGGGTCGAGAACCAGCGGTTCAGTCCGTGAAACAGCTGCGATGTCTTCTGGCTGGAAACGATCAGCCCTATGCCGACTCCCAGGCCCGAGACGGCCACGACCAGAAACACCACGATCAGGACCTGAACGAGGATCTGCCACATCAGATTGCTGTACGCACCCATGTGTCCTCCGGTTTCTCTGCCGACCGGCGCAAAATCCCCAAGGCTCCCGACCGAGCCTGCCAGCGCCATTCGCCAAAGTAGCCGAGCTTGCGTGACGGCGTCAACTGCAGCCGTATCGGGGCGCGCGCCCTCGGTCACGCTTTTCGAGCCGGCTAGGGGCGCTGCCAGGACGCGCGGCGAAAGCTCTTGCGGCGTGCCGGAGTCGCGGCCTTCTTCGCGGCGAACTCGTGAATGCGCGCAGTCACCGCGGTCCGGAGGTCCTCGGGAAGCGTGCGCGCAGCGGCTTCGAAGCGCGTAACCACCGGAGCGACGTTGAATGGATCCGCCGAGACCTTTTTCGCCGGCAGCGTTTCCTCCCGGCCGGACTCGCCATCTCCCACGCCGTCGAGGAAGAAGCCGCCGCGCTCGTGCCATACGAGCGCGCGTTCGCTCGAATCGATGCCGTAGCAAAGCTGGAACTGGACGATCGCGCCGCCGTCCGCCTGCCACACGAACAAATCGAAGTAGTCGTCGTGGAACCAGCGCCTCTGGATACGAGGCTCCTCGGTGAGGCCGTGGATTTCACGCATCATGGGTTGCGTACGCCGTGATAGCTTGGACTTTCCTTAGACACGCCCGCCCCGAGACGGTTTCGTCGAGGCGGCAATGCACGGTCATGTTCATCCGGTTACGAGGATACAATGAAGGCCCGATGATTCTACGCCCGCTCTTTCCTTTCGCGCTGGCGGCCGCTTTCCTCGCAGCGGCTCCCGCCCTTGCCCCGGCCCAGCCGTTCCCCTCCCGCGCGGTGAAGATCGTCGTGCCGACTTCCCCCGGTGGAGCGACCGACGCGTTCTCGCGGGCGCTTGCGCCGCGCCTCTCCGCGAGCTGGGGACAGCCGGTGCTGGTGGAGAACCGTCCCGGTGCAAACCAGATACTGGGCGCCGATTACGTCTCCAAGTCCGCCCCCGACGGGTACACGCTTCTCGTCTCGGACGCCTCGTCGTTCGTGATCAACCCCCATCTGTACAAGAACCTTCCCTACGACGGCGTGCACGGCTTCACGCCGATCACGGTGCTGGTGCGCTTTCCGTGGGTCGTCGCGGTGCCCTCCTCGGTGCCGGCGCACGACTTCCGGGAATTCGTGGCACTCGCGAAAGCGAAACCGGGCTCGCTGTCCTACGGCTCCTTCGGCCTCGGCTCGTCCGCGCACATCAGCGTGGACTACCTCAAGAATCTCCTCGGCATCGATATCGTGCACGTGCCCTACAAGGGAGCGGCGCCCGCGGTCACCGACCTTCTCTCCGGGCGCATACAGATGATGATGGTGACGCCCCTCCTGGTCGAGCCGCATGCGCGTGCCGGCAAGCTCAGGCTCATCGCCGCCGCCACCGCGCAGCGCATCCCGGGGCTGCCCGAGCTCCCCACGATCGCCGAGTCGGGCGTCCCGGGCTACGAGGCCGGGACCTGGTTCGCGCTCGTCGGGCCCGCGGGAATGCCACGCGAGATCGTGGCGAGGATTTATTCCGACACGGCGAAGATCCTCGGCGACGCCGCCTTTCGCGAGCAGTACGTGACCCGCCAGTGGTTCGAGGTCGTCGCGAACACGCCCGACCAGTTCGCCGACTACCTCAAAGCCGAATACGCGCGCTGGGACCGGCTGATCCGGCTCTCTCGCGTGAGCGTGGAGTAGCCGGGCCCTTCGGCCGCCAGCCGGCTCCCGGCGCTAGCGGCCCAGAGCCTCGTTCAGCACCCGCGCGAGCCGCACCCCGGCCTTCCTGATCTGCATCTCGATCACGGGCGCCGCGCTCGCATAATAGGTCTCTCCGATCGCGACCACGCCGGCAATCTTGTCCGTGCAGGAAGCCGCTACCGGCAGCGGCGCGTAGATCTTGTCGCGCGCGAGCGCGTGGCTCTCGGCAATCCAGTCGGAGACAGAGCCTTGTTCCCAGGTTTTCCTGTCGTCCTCGGCGATGGTTGCGGAAACGAGCGCGTGCTCCCCGCCGCGCTCGGCGACGAGCCTCGCCACCATTTGTTCATCCCAGATCGAGTGCAGGTTGAGGGTCCCGTACGGAGGGTTGTCCAGCTCGCCGAAAAAAGAAACTCGCACGCGATTCCCGCCGCGGTCGCGCCGGTTGGCCGCGTGCAGCGGCTGATGGATGTCCCCCATCAGGTGCACGACCCACTTGAGCGCTTCGTTCCGGGTTCCGGGTCTCGCTCGCCCGTCGCCGAGCAACTCGATCTGACGCGCGAGCCGCGCCGAAGCGCAGCGCCCGCCGCGGCAGTATTTCGCGTAGTCCGCGGCCCCGCACAGCGACACATCGTCGTAGTGCCAGGAGGCGCGCCGCCTGCCCCATT
>DASSJA010000019.1:0-5898 GCA_035691445.1 Burkholderiales bacterium
GAGATCGCTTCTTGCCCGCGACGGCGAGACCGCGCAACCGTCCCGCCTTGATGTGCCCGGTCACTGAATTTCCGCCGAACATCACCGGAACCTTCCCCGCGAGAAGGGCGACCGTCGCCGGGCCGCCGCCTTTGTAAGGCACGTGCACCAGCTCGATGCCCGCGCGGGCCTTGAGCATCTCCATCGTCAGGTGGTGCTGGCTTCCGTTGCCGATCGAAGCGTAAGCGAGCGGTGGCTTCGCCCTCCGTGCAAACTCCAGGAATTCGCGCAGATCCTTCACCGGCAGCGCCGGGTTGGCCGCCAGCACCATCTGCGTGGTGACGAGCGTAGCAACCGGGGCGAGGTCCTTAAGCGTGTCGAACGGCAGGTTCGCATACAGATGCGGGCTGATGACGATCTGGCTGTCCTGGCCGAGGAGCAGCGTGTAGCCGTCCGGGGCGGCCTTCGCTGCGAGCTCGCTCGAGAGGTTGCCGTTGGACCCCGGCCGGTTCTCGACAACCACGGGCTGGCCGAGCGCCTCGCCCAGCCTCGGCGCGACGACGCGGGCGATGGTGTCGGTCGCGCCTCCCGGAGGATTGGGGACGAGCAGCCGGATCGGACGGGCCGGGTACTGCGCCGAGGCGGCTCCGGCCGCGAGCAGCGTGGCGAGCAAGACCATCGATCTTGTCATGAGCACACAAGAACGCGATGAGGCGGTGAAGGTTCCCGCGGAAACGGGATTGTATAGCGCGGGCGTGGTCGCGGGAACTCATGCCGGCCCGCCGATCGGCGCCACCAAGCCGCTCGTTATGACACAATCACGCGCGTAGCAGCCCGCCAACTCGAAGAGTCCCCTACGGAGGGGAAGCGCGTGACCGATGCAAGCTCCCAGGTGGACCTGACCCTTCAGGTCGGCAAGTACGAGATCCAGCGCGCGATCGGCAAGGGCGCCACCGGAATGGTGTACCTCGCCAAGGACACTTTCACGGGACGCGAGGTCGCCCTCAAGACGATCGAGCCCGAGGTGTTCCGGGATCCCGAGTTCGGCGCGGTCTATCGCACCCAGTTCCTGAACGAGGCTTCGCTTGCGGGCAAGCTGCGGCATCCGCACATCGTGCCGATACTCGACGCAGTCGTGCTGGAAGACTCCGGCCACATTGCGATGGAATACATGAAGGGGGGCGATCTCTCGAAGCACATCGCGCCGGACAAGCTTCTACCCGTGGCCGACGTCCTGCAGATCGTCTTCAAATGCTGCGGAGCGCTCGACTACGCGGCCAGGGAAGGAATCGTCCACCGCGACATCAAGCCCGCCAATCTCATGATCGCCGAAGGCACCGAGGTGAAGATCTCGGATTTCGGCGCGGCCTATCTTCGCAAAACCCAGGCGGTGCAGACCGCCGCGATGGGCTCGCCGTACTACCTGTCGCCCGAGCAGATATCGGGCAAGGAGCTCGACTTCCACAGCGACATGTACTCGCTCGGCGTGGTGCTGTACGAGCTGCTCACCGGGAAAAAACCCCATACGGCCGACACCCTGGAGGCGCTCGGCCAGAAGATACAGAGCCAGGAGCCGGCTCTGCCGAGCAAGCTGAGGCCGGGATTGCCGAAATCCCTGGACCCGATCGTTGCGCGCGCGATGGCGAAAAAGCGCGAGCGCCGATTTCCGAGCTGGGCGGAATTCGCCATGGCGCTCTCGAACGCCGTGCAGGAGGTCCTGCCGCCCGGCGCGATCCCTGACAGCGAGAAATACGTCGTGCTGAAAAAGGTAGAGATGCTCGCCGGCCTCTCCGACACCGAATTCTGGGAGCTGGCGCGCGCCGGTGAATGGGCACGCATTTCGGCCAACACGACCATCGTGAGCGAGAACGCCAAGGGAAAGAGCTTTTTTTTCATCGGCAGAGGGAACGCCAGGGTCACGAGGCAGGGACGCCTCCTGAACATGATCAACGAAGGCGAGTGCTTCGGCGAAATGGCCTATATACGAGGTGGCGAGGTGCCGCGCAATGCGACCGTGGACTCCACCACCGAGCTTCTGCTCGCCAAGTTCCGGCCCGACGCCGTCAGCAAGATGAGCCTGGGCGCGCAGCTTTACCTGACGCGCGCGCTCCTGCGCAATCTCGCCGACAGGCTCGAGCTCGCGAATAGCCGGATCACGCGCTGAGTCGCGCAGCCACGTGAAAATCGATTGGGACGTTCCGGTCGAGATGGACGACGGCCTCGTGCTGCGAGCCGATGTGTTCCGGCCCGAGGCCGAAGGTCGTTATCCGGTCATCCTCAGCTACGGCCCGTACGGCAAGGGGCTCGCCTTCCAGGAAGGCTACAAGGGCAACTGGGAGATCATGACGCGAGACAACCCGGACGCGGTCGCGGGAAGCAGCAACCGCTACGCCAACTGGGAGGTGGTCGATCCCGAGAAGTGGGTGCCCGACGGCTACGCCTGCGTGCGCTTCGATTCGCGCGGCGCGGGGCGCTCGCCGGGGTATCTGTGCCATAACAACGCGCGCGAGACGCGCGACATCCATCTGTGCGTCGAGTGGGCGGCGACACAGCCCTGGTCGAACGGCAAGGTGGGGATGAACGGCATCTCCTATTACGCGAGCAACCAGTGGCGCGCCGCCGCCTCGCGCCCGCCGCACCTCGCTGCCATCTGCATCTGGGAGGGCTGGAACGACGCCTACCGTGAGAGCGCGCGCCACGGCGGGATCATCTGCAGCTTCCGCAAGAACTGGCAGGACATGCAGGTGAAGACGGTGCAGCACGGCCAGGGCGAGCGCGGCGCGAAGAGCCGCGTCACCGGCGATCTCGTCTGCGGGCCCGAAACCCTGTCCCCGCAGGAGCTCGAGAAGAATCGCGAGGACATGTGGCATTCGTTCCTCTCTCGCGAGCTGTGGGACGACTACTACGCCGAGCGCAGCCCCGATCTGTCCGGAATCGCGGTGCCGCTGCTCTCCGCCGCCAACTGGGGCGGGCAGGGCCTTCACACGCGCGGCAACTTCGAGGGCTTCGTCGGCGCCGGCTCGAAGCAGAAATGGCTAGAGGCGCACGGCGGCTCGCACTGGGCGCCTTTTTACACCGACTACGGCGTCGCGCTGCAGAAGCGCTTCTTCGATCATTTCCTCAAAGGGCTGGACAACGGCTGGGACCGGCAGCTGCGCGTGCAGCTCCAGGTGCGCCACCCCGGCGAGAAGTTCGTGCTGCGCCACGAGAACGAATGGCCGCTCGCGCGCACGCAGTGGACGCGCTTCCACCTCGGTATGGACGGTCTGAGCCTGTCGCGCCATCCCTCGAACGAAGGCTTCGTCACCTATTCGGCGTCTGGCGAGGGCGTGACCTTCTCGATGCCGCCCCTCGAGCGCGAGATGGAGATCACCGGGCCCTCGGCGCTGAAGCTCTTCGTTTCCTCGTCGACCGTGGACGCCGACATCTTCGCGGTGCTGCGCGTGTTCGATCCCGAAGGCAGGGAAGTCTCCTTCCAGGGCGCGCTCGATCCGAAGACGCCGATCGGCCAGGGTTGGCTGCGCGCCTCGCACCGCAAGCTCGACCCGGAAAGATCGCTTCCGTACAGGCCGTTCCATACCCACGACGAGAAACAGCCGCTCGTTCCGGGCGAGATCTACGAGCTGGACGTCGAGATCTGGCCGACCTGCATCGTGGTACCGAAGGGCTGGCGCGTCGCGCTGACGATCCGCGGGAAGGACTACGACCACGGCGGCGAGGCAGCGTCGCTCACCAACATGAAGAATCCGATGCGCGGCTGCGGGCCTTTCATCCACGACGACCCCAGCGACCGTCCGATGTCGATTTTCGGCGGAGAGGTGACACTGCACTTCGGCGCGAAGCGCCAGAGCCACCTGCTCCTGCCCGTCATCCCCGCCAAGTAGCCGCATGCGTACGGAGCTGGTCTCCATTCCCACTGAAACGGTTCCCCTCGACGGGCTGTTCTACGAGCCCGAGGGCGCAAGGAGAGGCGCGGCGCTGCTGTTCCACGGGAATACCATGAATTTCTACACCGGGCCGATGCGCTTCCTTCCGCCGGTGCTCGTCGAGATCGGGCTCGCCTGCCTTGCCTTCAACCGGCGCGGCCACGACATCCTCTCGACGCGTTCGAGCCGCCTCGCCGAGGGCGGCGCTTTCCAGCGCGCGAGCGAAAGCATCGAAGACAACCGCATCGCGGCGCGCTGGCTCGCCGCGCGCGGATTCGAAGCCCCGGTAGTGATCGGGCACAGCAACGGCGGCATGCTCGCGGTGCGCCATGTCGCCGATCATCCGAAGACACCGGCCCTCGTGCTTCTCTCGGCCCACGGCGGAGGGAAGGACATCGTACAGAAAGGGGCGAAGAGCGGCCTCATGGTCGGCGATCGCGTGGAGGAATTCGCCGGGCGGGCGAGAGAGATGGTGGAGCAGGGACGCGGCCGCGAGCTGATGCTGATGCCGGGATGGTGGTACGCGATCAGCGCCGAGAGCTTTCTCGACCGCCTGACGGAGACGCCCGACACGCTGGCGCTCGCACCGAAGGTGAAGTGCCCGTCGCTCTTCGTGCGCGGCGACAAGGAGCCGCGCGAGCAGTACCCGGCTGAGGAGTTCAGGGCGCGTTCCGGCGGCCCCTGCGCGGTCGAGATCGTCGAGGACTGCGACCATTTCTACAACGGGCGCGAGGATGCGGTGGGCGCGCTGGTGGCGTCGTGGCTGCGAGGAACGCCGCCTCTTTCGCCGGGGCGGCCGTAGAATGGGGGCAAGAACGGGAGGGAGTCCATGAAGCTGCTTTGCGCATTGAGCCTGGCGCTGGTCGCGCCGGTCGGTACCGCCGCGGCCCAGAACTACCCGACGAGATCGATCAAAGTCATCGTTCCGTACCCGCCGGGCGATGCCGCCGACATCCTGGCGCGCCTGATCGGGCCGAAGGCGTCCGAGCGCCTCGGCCAGCAGATGGTCGTGGAGAACCGTCCGGGCGCCAGCGGCCAGATCGGCATGGAGGTCCTCAAGCACGCGCCAGCGGACGGCTATACGATCGGAGTCGGTCAGGGCGGCAACCTCGTCGTCGCACCGCACACCTACAAGAAGCTCCCGTACGACCCGCTGAAGGATTTTTCGCCGATCGCGGTCCTGGCGACGAACTACCTCGCGGTCGTCGCGAACCCCAATGTTCCCTTCACGACCGCTGCCGAGATGATCGCGTGGGCCAGGGCGAATCCGGGAAAGCTCACGCTCGCGACCAACGGGGAAGGCGGCTTTCCGCATCTCGCGTTCGAGAACCTCGCGGTGATGGCTGGCTTCACCTTCCAGCACATACCCTACAAAGGGGCGTCGCAGATCGCCACCGACGTGATCGGCGGACAGGTGCAGCTCGGGATCGGCGCCTACACCAGTCTCTCCCCGCACGTGCTCTCGGGGCGGCTGCGGCTCATCGCGGTGACCAATCCGGTGCCCGTACCCAACAAGCCCGACCTGCCGATCTTCGCCGAAGCGGTTCCCGGGTACGACTCGCGCGGCTGGTTCGGTTACGTCGCGCCGGCAGCGACGCCTCGCGAAGCGATCCGGATCCTGAACGGGGAGATCAACCGGGCGATGAGGCAGCCCGACGTCGCCGACAAGATGATCGCCTCGGGCTTGATCATCGTCACCGAGTCGCCGGAGTACTTCGGCGGCGTCATCCGCGGCGACTACGCCAAGTACGGCAAGCTCGTGCGCGACATCGGGTTCAAGCCCCAGTGAGCGGGACGACGATACGTCGCTAGCCCTTCGAATCCTCCCGGCGCTGCTCGCGTTCTCGGCGCCGGCCTTCGCCTGGGGCCCCGAAGGCCATCGCATGGTGGCCGACATCGCGGCGCGGTATCTCACCGCGAAGACCCGGACGCAGGTCGCCGCCCTGCTCGTGAACGACCGCCTCGCCAACGGCGAACCCTCGGGGCGGCGCAC
>DASSJA010000020.1:0-6986 GCA_035691445.1 Burkholderiales bacterium
CGCGCAGTGGTACTCGGTGCGTTCCATGAAGAATTTGCGGTCCACCGAGGTCCCGAACACGCCGGGAATCGTCGTGAAAAAACTCGGCCAGCCCGTGCCGCTGTCGAATTTCATCGCCGAGGAGAAGAGCGGCAGGCCGCAGCCGGCGCACGCGAACACCCCGGGCCGCTTCTCGCGGTCGAGCGGGCTCGAGCCCGCCCGCTCGGTGCCTTCCTGGCGCAGCACGTCGTAGGCGGCGCGCGACAGGCGCTTCTTCCACTCGGCGTCGGGCAGGCTGAGCGGCTCCGCGCTCGGCGCCACGTCGGCCCCGTCGGCGAGCAGCGTTTTCCAGTTCTTTTGCAGGTCTTCCACTTTCACGGCTCCTTTCGCAGGCTTCTGTCCCAGCCCGGTCCGCGCGAAACCCGCGAGGGACAGAACAGTCAAACCCTTCAACCAATTGCGACGATCCATGTTCGCTACCTCCGTAGGGCGCTCAGTATAGACGAGCAGTTAGACGAACATATAGACCGTCGCTCCGGCGCAGTAATTCCCCCGCGTTGGTCGGGAAGGCGGCGGAGGCCTTACAATCGCCAGCTAGGTCGGCCATAGCCTTGAACTCTCAACCCTCAGACATCTGGCTCGCGGCGGGACTGCGCACGCCTTTCGCCCGCGTGGATGGCCCCCTCGCCCGCCTCGGGGCGATCGAGATGTCCGTGCCGGTGATGCGTGCGATGACGCGGCTCGAGACTTCTCCTCCGGGAGCGCAGCCGCGGCCGGGCGCGGGGATCGCCCGAGAGGGAATCCGGCCCGACCTCCTGGTCTGGGGCACGGTGATCCCCAACCTCGGCTACTCCAACATCGCGCGCGAGATCCAGATCGAGGCGGGCCTCGACCAGACCATTCCGGCCTTCTCGACCGTGCTCGCCTGCTCGACCAGCATGGTGGCGGCGTTCCAGGCGGCCGGGATGCTCGGTCACGGCGGCAGGGAGCTCGCGCTCGTCGGCGGTGTCGAGTGCATGAGCCGCGTGCAGATCGGGCTATCGCAGAATCTGTCCGACTGGCTGCGGCGTCTGTTTCAGGCGCGTTCGCTGGCCCAGCGGCTCGCCTCGCTCAAGGATCTGAAGGCGCGCGACGTCCGCCTGCACATTCTCGCGGTCCGGAACCGGGCGACGGGCAAGAGCATGGGCGAGCATACCGAGGAGATGGCGAAGACCTGGGGCATCGCGCGCGAGCCGCAGGACAGGATCGCGCTGGCGAGCCACGAGAAGGCGATTGCCGGACAGAAAGCCGGGTTCTTCGACGATCTGATCGTGCCGGTGGCCGATACCTCCCGCGACGGTTTCCCGCGCGCGGACACGAGCCTCGAGCGGCTCGCCAGGCTGCAGCCCGCCTTCGACAGGTGGAGCGGCAAGGGCACGATCACCGCGGGCAACTCCTCCCCGCTCACCGACGGCGCGGCCGGCCTCTGGGTCGCCACCGGGAGCGGACTCAAGCGCCTGTCCGCGTCGATCCCGCGCGCGCGGCTCGTCGATTGGGAGATCGCCGCGGTCGATATCTTTCACGAAGGGCTGCTCATGGCGCCCACCTACGCGATCCCGCGCATGCTGGCGCGGAATCGCCTCCGCTACTCGGACATCGCGCTCTGGGAGATCCACGAGGCGTTCTCCGCGCAAGTGCTGTGCAACGTCGCCGCGTTCGAGAGCGCGAGCTTCCTGCGCGAGAAGGCGGGCGTGGATTTCGATTTCGGCAAATTTCCCCTGGAACGGCTCAATCCCCACGGCGGCTCGGTCGCCCTCGGCCATCCCTTCGGCGCGACCGGCGCGCGCATCCTGTCGCAGGCGGTGAAGGAGCTCGCCGCGATGCCCAAGGGAAGCCGCGCGGTGGTCAGCATCTGCGCGGACGGTGGCCTGGGCACCGTGGCCCTTCTTCAGGCGGAATAGCGATGAGCTCGGGCGAGGTCCTGGTCGAGATCTCGGGCCTGGAGTTCTCCTTCGGTCCGCGCAAGCTCCTCAAGGGCCTGACTCTCAAGATTCCGCGCGGCAAGGTAGTGGCGATCCTGGGTGCGAGCGGATCGGGAAAATCGACGCTGCTGCGCCTGATCGGCGGGCAGGCGCGACCGGAGCGCGGAACGATAAAGGTGGACGGGCAGAACGTGCACGAGCTCGGCACGCGCGCCCTCTACGCGCTGCGGCGAAAGATCGGGATGATGTTCCAGGCGGGCGGTCTGTTCAGCGACATGACCGTGTATGAGAACATCGCCTTCCCGATGCGCGAGCACCATGCCAGGCTCCCGGAAAGCGTGCTGCGCAGGATCGTTCTCATGAAGCTGCAGGCCGTGGGCCTGCGGGGGACGCACGCGCTCATGCCGGCCGAGCTCTCCGGCGGCATGTCGCGCCGCGTCGCGCTCGCTCGCGCGATCGCGGCCGACCCCATGCTCACGATGTACGACGAGCCCTTCGCGGGACTCGACCCGATCTCGATCAACGTCATCGCGAATCTCATCCGGCAGCTGAACGATGCGCTCGGCGCGACCTCCATCGTGGTGAGCTACGACGTGAGCGAGGCGGTGAAGCTCGTCGACTACGTCTACGTGATCGCCGACGGCGTGGTGGCGGGCGAGGGCACGCCCGAGGACGTGCTCGAGTCGAAGGACCCCTACGTCTACCAGTTCATGCACGCGAAGCCCGACGGGCCGATCGCGTTCCACTACCCCGGCAAGCCGATCGGAGAGGACCTCGGAATCGGAACGCGCGCCTGACCCGGCGGGACCGTCAGTCGATCCGGATGTGCTTGTCGCGGATGACCTTGCCCCACTTCGCCGACTCGGACTTGATCAGCTCGCCGAAATATTCCGGCGTGCTCGCGACGATTTCGGCGCTCTGCGCGTCGAATCGCGTCTTCACGTCGGGCTCGGAGAGTATCTTCACCAGCGCGCCGTTGAGCTTCTCGATGACCGCGGGAGGCGTCCCCGCCGGGGCGATGGCGCCGACCCAGGACATGGTCTCGAAGCCGGGGTAGAACTCGGCGATCGTCGGCAGGTCGGGGAAATGCGGCGAGCGCTCGCGGCCGCTGGTGGCGAGGCCCACGAGCTTCCCCGCCTTGACGTTCTGCCCGATCGTGCCGCCCGCCTGGATCAGCATGACCTGGACGGTGCCGACGACGAGGTCGGTGATCGCCGGTCCGCCGCCGCGGTAGTGGACCGGCTCGAGGTGGATTCCCGCGGCATCCTCGAAAAGCTCGAAGGCGAGCCGGCTGGATGACGCCGGGCCCGCCGAGCCGTAGTTCATCTTCGCGCCGTTCGCCTTCGCGTAGGCGACGAACTCCGGAACGGTCTTCACCCCGAGGCTCGGGTGCACGACCAGGATCTGCGGATAGCGCGCGACCAGCATGATCGGCGCGAAGTCCTTCACCACGTCGTAGGGCAGCTCCCTGTACAGGTGCGGATTGCTCGCGAAGGTGTCGAAGGTCATCATGATCGCGTAGCCGTCGGCGGGGGATTTCGCGAGCTGCGCGGTGCCGACGATTCCCCCCGAGGTGACGCGGTTCTCCACGATGAAAGGCTGCCCCAGGGCTTCGGCGAGCTTCGGGCTCACCAGCCGCGCCGCGATGTCGGACGCGCCGCCGGGGCTCGAGGGGACGAAAACGTGGACGGGCCTGGAAGGGTAGTCCTGCGCCGCGAGTGGAGCGGAAATAGCCACGGCGAGCGAGGCCGCGGCGAAACATGCGATACCTTGGCGAAGCGTGTACACGATCTCAATCCTCCGAATCGAACTTATTGTGTGATTTCCCTGGGTCCGGATACCGTGCCATGATACCGCGGTTCAAAATCAGGGCACGCCGGTTCTTGCATCGAGCGAAGGGATCCGTTGGCGCGGGCATAGGAGCGCCCGTCCTCCGCAAGGAGGATGCGCGGCTTCTCGTCGGCAAGGGTTGCTACAGCGACGACGTCAGTCTCGCCGGGCAGGCGTACGCGGTCATGGTGCGCTCGCCGCACGCGCACGCGCGCATCGAGCGGATCGACGCGGCCGCCGCGTGCTCGATGCCGGGCGTGCTCGCGGTTCTCACCGGCGCGGATTTCCTGAAGGACGGCCACAAACCGATCCCGCACCGCCCGTTCTCGGCGAGCCCGCCCGACGTCAGCCTGCAGAATCGCGACGGCTCGGAGATCTTCATCGCGCCGCATTACCCGCTCCCGGCAGACAGGGCGCGATTCGCGGGCGAGGCGGTGGCGATGGTCCTCGCCGAATCCCTCCACACGGCCAGGGACGCGGCCGAGCTCGTGCGCGTGGACTACGAGCCGCTCGCCGCTGCGGCCCGGGCGATTGACGCGGCCAGGCCCGGCGCGCCGCTGCTGTACGGGGAGCGGGCCTCCAACGTCACCGTCGATGCGGACCTCGGCGACGCCGCGGCGACCGCAGCGGCGTTCGCGCGCGCCGCGCACGTCGTGCGCCTGGAGACCAGGGTGCAGCGCGTGACCGGCGTGCCCCTGGAGCCGCGGGCCGCGGTCGGCGCGTATGACGCGGCGGCGAAGCGCTACACGCTCTACGCGGGCAGCGGAGGCGTGGTGCGGCAGAAACGCGAGCTCGCGGCCATCCTCGGCGTCGACGAGGCCGCGGTGCGTGTCGTGGCACGCGACACCGGCGGCAATTTCGGGACGAAGAACAGCTTTTTCCCGGAGTTCGCGCTGGTCGCGTGGGCGTCGAGGCGGCTCGGGCGCCCGGTGAAATGGACCTGCGAGCGCGGCGAGGCGTTTCTCTCCGACTATCAGGGCCGCGACCTGACCGTCGAGGCCGAGCTCGCGCTCGACGCGGAAGGAAATTTTCTCGCGCTGCGCTCCTCCAACCTGAGCAACGCCGGCGCGCATTCCGCCTCGCACGTGCCGCTCTCCAAGGGCGCCTCCATCATCACCAGCGTGTACCGCTTCGGCGCCGCGCACGTGCGCGCCCGCGCCGTCCTCAGCAACACGCCGCCCACGACGCCCTATCGCAGCGCGGGCAGGCCCGAGGCGATTTTCGTCATCGAGCGGCTGATCGATCTCGCCGCGCGCGAGCACGGTTTCGACCGCGTGGAGCTGCGGCGGCGCAACCTCATCCCGGAGTCGGCGATGCCGTTCCGCAACCCTTTCGGCCTGCTATACGACAGCGGCGCCTACGGCAAGGTCATGGCTTCGGCGCTGGCGCTGGGCGACTGGGACGGATTCGCGGCGCGGCGCGACCGGGCGCGCGCGCGCGGGCGCCTGCGCGGCATCGGGCTCGCCAACTACGTGGAAGTGACCTCGGGATTCCCGACCGAGCGCGCCGGGATCACGATACGTCCCGAGGGTCGGGTCGACGCCGTGATCGGCACGCTGTCGAGCGGGCAGGGGCACGAGACGAGCTTCGCGCAGCTCCTCGTGGAGTGGCTGGGCGTGCCTTTCGAGAGCGTGAGCCTGATCACCGGCGACACCGAAGTCGTGTCGGAAGGAGGCGGCTCGCATTCGGGGCGGTCGATGCGGTTCGCCGGCATCGTTCTCGGCAAGGCGTCGGACACGATCGTGGCGAAGGGCACGGAGATCGCCGCGCGTCTCCTCGAAGCGGCGCCGGCCGACATCGGCTTTGCCGCGGGTCGCTTCTCGGTCAGGGGCACCGACCGCTCGGTCGGGATATTCGACGTCGCCGCCGCCGAGCCGCTCGCGGCCCGGCACACCGAGACGATCCGCTTCGCCGGGTTCCCGTACGGCTGCCAGGTCTGCGAAGTCGAGGTCGATCCGGACACGGGCGTGGTCGAAATCGCCCGCATGGCGGCGGTCGACGACGTCGGCCGCGCCGTCAATCCGCTCATCGTCCACGGGCAGACTCACGGCGGCTTCGCGCAAGGCGCGGGCCAGGCGCTGCTCGAGGAATGCCGCTACGACCCGGAATCCGCGCAGATGCTGTCGGCCTCCTTCATGGACTACGCCCTACCGCGCGCGGACCATTTTCCGGAGCTCGCGACCGAGCTGAGCGAGGTGCCCTCGCCGACGAACCCGCTCGGCATCCGCGCGGGAGGCGAGGGCGGCACGACGCCGGCGCTCGCCGCCATCGCCAACGCGATCGTGGATGCGCTCGCCGGGCTGGGCGTGACGCACATCGAGCTGCCCGCTACTCCCGAGCGCGTCTGGCGGGCCATTCGAGCGGCGCGCAAACCCGCTTCGCGCTGACGGAAGGCGGGTTATCATCCCGGTCGACAAATGAGGAGCGCGACAATGTGCTGCGAACGCCCGATAGCCGTGGTCCTGGCCCTGTTGTGCATGATCGCTCCCGGAGCGTTCGCCGCCGACCGCGCGGACACCATCCTCCTCAACGGCAAGATCGTCACCCTCGACGGGCGCTTCAACATCGCGCAGGCCGTGGCGGTCAAGGGGCAGCGCATCCTCGCCGTCGGCAAGAACGCGGACGTGCTCGAGCTCCAGGGCCCGGGCACGAAGGTGATCGACCTCAGGAAGCAGATGGCGATCCCGGGCCTGATCGACAACCACGCGCACTTCATCCGCGCGCCCGAGCACGACGAGCTGCGTCTGGACGGGGTCACCCTGCGCAGCAGGGCGCTGTCGCTGCTCGCGGAGCGCGTGCGCGCGGCGCATCCTGGAGACTGGATCGTGACGCTCGGGGGCTGGGCCGAGGAGCAGTTCACCGACGACCCGCGCGGCTTCCCGCTCGAGGAGCTCGACCGCATCGCTCCCGAAAATCCCGTCGTGCTGCAGGCCGTCTACATCCACAGCTACCTCAACAGCGCGGCGCTCAAGGCCGCGGGCATCGACGCGGCCACGCCGGATCCGCGCGGCGGCACCATCGACAGGGACGCATCCGGCAGGCCGACCGGACTCGTGCGCGGCCCCGGCGGGGTCGCCTTCGTCGCCTCGAAGATTCCGCTTCCCGACAAGGAGACCTGGATCGAGAACGTCCGCAGATTCGTCGCGGGCCTGAACGCGATGGGTATCACCGCCTGGTACGACGCCGGCGGCCGCGGCATCGACGCGCGGCACTACG
>DASSJA010000021.1:0-7335 GCA_035691445.1 Burkholderiales bacterium
GACTCAGCATGAGCGTCGGATAGAGCACTTCGGCGGAGAGACCGTCGACTTCCATCTCCTTGATGCGCGCGTTCGGATCCTGTCCGCCGGCGCGCTGCTGGAACCCTTCGCCCAGTTTGTGAGGAGGAAAGAGCGGCGCGGCGTCGCGATATTTTCCCGGCACGCCCTTCTTCCAGAGATCGACCGGCTCCATCACATGGGAATCGGCAGAAACGATGATCCCGTCGATCCCCCGGCCCTGACCCTCCATCGCGCCCATATCTGCTCCCTGCCCGACCGGTCGCCGCCGGCTACTCGAAGAACTCGCCCTCGCGGGCCACCACGGGCACGCGCTTGTTCTCCTTCGAATCCCCGGGCATGGGCTCGCCGCGGATATTTAGCCGGCCCGAAGCGTCCTGCGGCCCGACCCGGCAACCGACCCGCACGAGCACGAGCGGCTCCTTGCTCGTGGCCTCGAACCAGTAGTACGCGCCGGCGGGCAGCAGGATACCCTCGTGCTTGCCGACGTCCCGGTAGCCGCCGTCTGCGTCATAGTAGCGCGCGCTGCCCCGCAGCACGATGAAAGTGTGGTCTTCGTTGGGATGCGTGTGCAGCCCGTTTTCCCCGCCGGAGGCGTAGACCTTGAGCGTCGCCCACATGTTCTCGGTCCTGGCGAGCGCGGTGTTGCTGCGTCCTTTATCGAGCAACTGGGCGCGCATCTTGAAGAACGCGGGCTTCTTCCCCGTCGCCTTGGCGCCGGCGCGCGTGAGGTCGCTGGTGGCGTCTCCCCGATCGGTCGTCTGCGTGGACATTTCGGCCTCTCCTTGGTCGAGCGCGCGCTCAAGGATCGACCGGCGCGCGTAACATCACGATGTTAGATTAGTGCAATGCCATACTCAAGGGCCGGCCCGCCTGCGCACGAAGCGAAGAAGCACGAGGAGGTCCCCATGATCCACCTGTATCGCACCCTGTCGCACGCATTGATCGTCGCGTCAGCGGCTCTCGTCGCATCCGCTCCGGCCGCCGCCCAGCAGTACCCGGTCAGGCCGGTAAGGCTCATCGTGCCTTTCGCACCCGGGGGCGGCAGCGATGTCATCGGGCGCTTCATGGCGCAACGGCTCACCGCGGCGCTCGGGCAGCAAGTCGTCGTCGAGAACAAGGCCGGCGCCGGCGGCGTTATCGGGGTCGAGGCCGGGCTCAAGTCCGCGGCCGACGGCTACACGCTCACGCTCATCCCTTCGAGCTACACGGCTTACCCGAGCGTCTACAAGCTCAAGTTCGACCCGATCGAGGACCTTGCGCCTATCATCCAGATTTCCCAGGGGCCGCTGCTCGTGGTCGTGCATCCTTCCCTGCCTGTGAGAACGACTCAGCAGCTGATCGCGCTCGCGAGATCGAGGCCGGGGAGACTCAATTTTGCCTCCCCCGGGCATGGCACCACCCTGCAGCTTGCCACCGAGCTGTTCGCGGGCATGGCCGGGATCAAGCTAAATCACGTACCCTATAAAGGGACCGGCCCTGCGCTTACCGACATCGTCGCCGGCCAGACGGACTTGTATTTCAGCGGCATCGCGGCCGCCCTCCCGCACGTGAGGTCGGGGAGGCTGCGTGCGATCGCCGTAACGACGCCCTGGCGCGTTCCCGCCCTCCCGGACGTTCCGACGGTCGCCGAATCCGGGCTGCCGAATTACGAAGTCGTCGTCTGGTACGGCCTGGGCGGCCCCAAGGGGCTCCCACGCGCCATCGTCGACCGCATCAACGGCGATGCGACGACGGCATTGAAATCAAGGGAAGCGGAGGAATATCTTCGGAGCGACGGCTTGCAGCCTGCGGGCGGCACGCCCGAGCAGTTCCTGGCGAGGATCAAGAAGGAGATCGAACTCTGGCGGAAGGTCGCAAGCGACGCCGGTGTCAAGCTCGAATGAGGGGGAAACAGCACTTGCGTCGTTTGCTCCTGTCCTTGACAGCGCTGGCAACCGCGCTGCCCGCTCTTGCGCGGGATGCTTCGCTCGCGCAGTACGACGGACCGGATCGGACTCTCAAGCTCGCCGCGGCGGCGCAAAAAGAAGGCTCGTTCCTGCTGTACACGAGCTTCGCCGAAAAAGACCAGCCGCCCCTCACCACAGCGTTCGAAAGGAAATACGGCGTCAAGGTCAGGCGCACCATCTCGCCGACCCCGATGGAGTGCTGCTCGACCTCGCCGAGAAATAAATAAATGGTGGAGGAAAATTTCGTCGCAGTGGATGGCCTGCGCATCCGCACCCTCGCGCAAGGCGCAGGGTCCGCCGTGCTGTTGCTGCACGGGGCCTCGCTCGGCTCATCGGCGGACGTCTGGACGGGAAATCTCCCCGCGCTGGCGGCACGCGGCGTGCGCGCGATCGCCTGTGATCAGCCCGGTTTCGGCCTGAGCGACGATCCCGCGGACTTTTCGGTCGCCTAGCGCACGCGCTTCGTCCTCGAGCTGATGGACGCGCTGCGCCTCCCGAAAGCAACCGCTGAGGCGCGCGCTGCACCGCCGAAACGAAACCGGCGCCCGAAGGCGCCGGCTCGAGGTCCCGCGTCCGCGTCAGGCCGCAGCGGTATCGCGGTCGCCGAGGGTCTCCGGACCCCGGGCGGGGCTCAGCACGGACAGCGCGCCGCCCCAGACGAGGAACCCGAAGCACAGCAGTTGGATGACCGATACGAGATTCATGTGCGTCTCCCTGAAGCCGATCCGGTCAGAACGTCGCCGGCATCGGCTCGATTTCCGTCGCCTGGTTGACGAGCTGGGCCGGAAGATATCCCACCGACGCCGGCTCGGCGGAAACGACTGGGGCCGGGGCCGTCAGGGCGCTCGTCGCGCCCAATACGACGGCGGCGCACACGGCCAACGCGACGCTGGCCAGCGCCAAGCGGTCGGCAAAACCGGATTCGCGGCTGGAACTCACGGACTTGATCATTTTCTGCTCCCTCCTGTTCGCGGGCCGGCGGAAATCGCCAGGCCCTGAGAGAGCACTCTAGGCGCACGGCTGCGCGCGTTCGACGCCGCACGACGCAGGGATTTTGTGCCGTATGCACATTCCGGCCCCGAAAGACCGGCGCGGGGCAGGTTGGACGTGCTCGCATGTTGCACCGCATTATCGGGACGGGTAGTGGCAAGCGGAAAAGTTTGGTTCATACTTCCGCTCGACCCCAATCCGCGCCGGCAGCGTCCGCTGCCGGCATCACAAGGAGGAAAGAATGCGCCTCACCATCAACGGCAAGTCTCACGAGGTCGACGTCGATCCGACCACTCCCCTGCTCTGGGTGATCCGCGAGCAGGTCGGCCTCACGGGAACCAAATACGGCTGCGGCATCGCGCAGTGCGGCGCCTGCACCGTGCACATCAACGGGCTGCCGGTGCGCTCCTGCTCGGTGCCCGTGAGCGCGGCGGGCGGCGCCAAGATCACCACGATCGAGGGCCTGGCCAAGGGCAAGACGCTGCACAAGGTGCAAAAGGCGTGGCTCGACCACGACGTGCCGCAGTGCGGCTACTGCCAGTCGGGGATGATCATGGCGGTGGCGGCGCTCCTGAAGGCGAATCCCAGGCCGACCGACGCCGAGATCGACGCGAGCATCACCAACATCTGTCGCTGCGGCACCTTCCAGCAGGTGCGCGAGGCGATCCACTTGGCCGCGAAGAGCGCGTGAGGGAGAGACGACCATGACGACCCAATTCACCCGCCGCCAATTCCTCATCAGCAGCGCCGCCGTCGGCGGCGGACTCGCGCTGGGACTGCGCCTCCCCTTCGGGCCTGAAGTCGTTCGCGCGGCCGACGGTTCGCCCGAAATCACGGTCTGGGTGGTGATCCGCCCGGACAACAGCACCGTCATCCGCGCGGTGCGCTCGGAGATGGGCCAGGGCACGATCACCGGCCTCGCGCAGCTCGTCGCAGAGGAGCTCGAATGCGACTGGAAGGGCGTGTCGGTCGAGTACCCGACTCCGGGGGAGAGCGTCGCGCGCAAGCGCGCCTGGGGCGAGTTTTCCACGGGCGGCAGCCGCGGCATCCGCCAGTCGAACGAGTACGTGCGCAAGGGCGGAGCCGCCGCAAGAATGATGCTCGTGCAGGCCGCCGCGAACCAGTGGAAGGTGCCCGCCTCCGAGTGTGTCGCAGCCGCGAGCGTGATCACGCACAAGCCCTCGGGACGGAAGACGACCTACGGCAAGGTTGCGGAAGCCGCGGCGCGGCTCCCGCAGCCCAAGGACGTGCCTCTCAAGGATCCGAAGACCTGGAAGATCGCCGGAAAGCCGCTCAAGCGCCTCGACACGGCGAAAAAGGTCAACGGCACGATGATCTACGGCATGGACCTGAAGCTTCCCGGAATGCTGTGCGCGGCGGTGAAGGACTGCCCGGTGTTCGGCGGCAAGGTGAAGAGCTTCGACGCCGCCAGAGTCGCGAGCATGGGCGGGGTGAAGAAAGTGGTGCAGGTCGGCGATTCCGGAGTCGCGGTGATCGCGGACACCTGGTGGCAGGCGAAGACCGCGCTCGAGCAGCTGCCCGTCGTCTGGGACGAGGGCGAGAACGCCAAGGTTTCGAGCGCCGACATCGCCGAGGTGCTCAAGGCCGGCCTCGACGCGGAGCAGGCCTTCGTCGGCAACAAGGCGGGCGACGCGAAGAGCGCTCTCGCGGGGGCGGCAAAGAAAATCGAGGCGGTCTACTCCTATCCGTTCCTCAACCACGCCTGCATGGAGCCGATGAATGCGACAGTGCGCTGGACTTCCGACCGCTGCGAGATGTGGGGGCCCACGCAAAACGGCGAAGGTGCGTTTGCCGCGGTGCTCGCGGCCTCGGGCCTCGCGGCCGACAAGGTCGACGTGCACAACGTGATGCTGGGCGGCGGCTTCGGCCGGCGCGGCGCCTACCCGGATGACTGGGTCACTCAGGCCGTCCTCATCGCCAAGCAGGTGCCCGGCACGCCGGTCAAGATGATCTGGTCACGCGAGGAGGACATGGCCCACGGGCGCTATCACCCGGTGATGCAGTGCAAGCTCACCGGAGGTCTGGATGCGAGCGGCAATCTCACCGGGCTGCACATGCGGCTCTCGGGGCAGTCGATCCTCGCCGCGGTGCGCCCGGAAGTGGTGCAGGCGCAAAAAGGGCGCGACCCCCTCACCTTCCAGGGGGTGTTCGAGTCGGGCGAACACTCGTTCGGCTACACCGTGCCCAATCTGCTGATCGACCACGCGATGCGCAACACCCACGTGCCGCCGGGGTTCTGGCGCGGTGTGAACATCAACCAGAACGCGGTGTTCATCGAGTCGTTCATGGACGAGCTTGCCGAAGCCGCGGGGCAGGATCCGCTCGAGTTCCGTCGCAAGCTCATGGCGGATCACCCGAGGAATCTGGGCGTCCTGAATGCCGTGGCCGAGCGCATCGGCTGGAGCAAGCCCGCGCCGAGCGGCGTCTACCGGGGACTCGCGCAGATGAAGGCTTTCGACAGCTTCGTCGCCGCGGCCTGCGAGATCTCGGTCAAGGACGGCACCAAGGTGAAGGTGCACCGCATCGTCGCCGCCACCGATCCGGGCTACGCGGTGAACCCGGCGCAGATCGAGCGCCAGGTCGCGGGTTCCTTCGTCTACGGCCTGTCGGCGCTGTTCTTCCAGGAGTGCACGGTGAGGGACGGCCGCATCGAGCAGACGAACTTCCACCAGTTCAACTCCATGCGCATCGCGCAGATGCCGAAGGTCGAGACGATCCTGATGCCGACGGGTGGTCCGATCTGGGGCGGCATCGGCGAGCCGACGATCTGCGTCGCGGCGCCGGCGGTGCTGAACGCGTTCTACCGGGCGACCGGCAAGCGCATCCGCTCGGTGCCGCTGAAGAACCACGGCATTGAATTGGTGTGAGGCTTGCGCGATAGCATTTTCGCTTCTTGCCGGAAATGCTCTTGCGGGCGACTCGATCCCGGCCTCGCTGACCGGAGCGAAGGGCGATCCGGCGCGGGGCCGGGCGATCGTGGCCAACCGGCAGCTCGGCCTGTGCCTGCTGTGCCATAGGGGACCGATCCCCGAGGAGCGCTTCCAGGGCAACCTCGCGCCGGACCTCAGAGGCGTCGGCGCGCGCCTGTCCGAGGGCCAGATCCGGCAGCGGATAGTCGATTCCTCGAAGGTCAGCCCGCAGAGCATCATGCCCGCGTATTACAGGAGCGAAGGCCTCGCGCGCGTCGCGTCCGCGTTCCGCGGCAAGACCATCCTCAGCGCCGAACAAATCGAAGACGTCGTTGCCTATCTCACGACCCTCAAATGACTACGCGCCGTGAATTCCTGGTCGTCGCCGCCGCGTCGCTTGCCGCGCCGGCCGCGGTCGAGGCCCAGCTCGACCCCAACCAGGCGGCGGTGCGCAAGGCCGCCTTCCAGGCAGCGCTGGGCAGGGTCCTGGGCGGCGCCGAAGTCCGTCGCGGCCGGGTGAAGCTCCGGCTGCCGCCGCTGATCGACAACGGCAATTCGGTGCCCCTCTCGGTCTCGGTCGAGAGCCCGATGACCGCCGCCGACCACGTTGCGGCGATCCATGTCCTCACCCAGAAAAATCCGCTCCCCGACGTGGTGAGCGTCGCTCTGGGCCCGCGCGCCGGGCGCGCGGTCTTCTCGACGCGCGTGCGCCTCGCCGACTCCCAAACCGTGACCGCGATCGCGCAGTTGAGCGACGGCTCGTTCTGGCTGGACAGCGCGGACGTCGTGGTCACTCTCTCGGCCTGTCTCGAGGAAGGCTTGATCTGAATGGCGCGCGCGGTCGTCACCCTGCCCCCCCAAGCGAAGCGCGGCGACATCGTCGAGATCAAGACGCTTGCCGCGCATCCGATGGAAACGGGATTTCGCCGCACGCAGACGGGCGACCTCATCCCGCGCGACATCATCAGGCGCTTCACCTGCACCTACAGCGGCACGGAGGTCTTCCGCGTCGAGCTACATCCCGCGATCGCGGCGAACCCCCTGATCGCGTTCACCACGGTGGCGACCGAGAGCGGCACGCTCACGTTCCAATGGGTCGGCGACAACGGCTACGCCGTGACCGAGACCGCCTCGATCCGGGTCGAGTGAGCCTCCGCGCCGGCGCGCTTCCCGTGGCGGCGGCGGCCGCCTGCGTCCTTCTCGGCGTCGCGAAGGCCGGCGCCGCGGGCGAAATTCCGCTCGCCGAGCGGCGCTCCGGCTACGAGCTCATGAGCCGGGAGACGCGCGCAATGCAGGACGACGACGCCACCAATCCGGGCATGCTGTGGGTGCTCGACGGCGAGGCGCTGTGGAACCGCAAGGCGGGGACCGCCGATCGCGCCTGCGTCGACTGCCATGGCGACGCTGGTGCGAGCATGAAGGGGATCGCGGCGCGCTATCCGGCTTTC
>DASSJA010000022.1:0-2089 GCA_035691445.1 Burkholderiales bacterium
GCGTCCCTCAGTGTGCGCATCCGTTCGGCGCCGGGGCGCCGGTCCTTGCGCCGGCGCAATGAAACGCGCGTCGGTCCCGATCAGCATGGCCACGGGGGACGGCGAGGGCGCCTGCAAACGATCGACCGCGACGCGAAGAGACTAGGCTGCGAGGCGCGGCGAGATGAAAGCTCTCGAGATTAGCGCTTGATCTCGCACGAGGGAGGTGCGCGTCATGGCAATTAGCAGAAGCACAACCGTGAAGGACGCGGTGGCCAGTTCCAGGGCCGCGCGCGACTTGTTCATCAAGCACGGGATCGACCCCGAGATCCGGTGCGTCGGCATGTACGATATCAATACGCTGGACGACGTGGAAGAATACTGCCGGGCTCGGAACGTCGATCGGCTGATCCAGGAGCTCAACGCGGCCGCCGCTGCCGAACACGACGTTCCAGCCTGACGCGGCGACCCGGGGTCGGCCGATCGCCGCACGGTGTCGCGCGCGGCGCTGAGAGGACGGTGCGGAGCATGGAATCATACGAGATCGCCGTCGTCGGGGCGGGCTTGGGCGGCATCAATGCCGCCGCGCAGGCGGCCGCGCTGGGGGCGCGGGTTGCGCTGATCGAGGCGAACAAGATCGGCGGCACGTGAGCCAACGTGGGGTGTATCCCCACGAAGACCCTGGCAGGGTCTGCCAAAGCGATGCACACGGCCGCGCGGGGTGCGGAGTTCGGCTTCCGGGCGTCGAAGGTTGAGGCCGACTGGTCTCGCATCCGGGCCCGAAAGGACCAGGTCGTCGGCGGGATCGTTGCGGACCTTGCCGAGCGGCTCGAGCGAAATCCGCGGATCACTCTCATTCATGGGTGGGCGCAGTTCCTCGACGCGCACCGGCTCGCCGTCGGGGATCGCGTTGTTGCGGCGGACCGGATCATCCTCGCCTCGGGTGTCGTCCCGCGCGTCCCGGACATCCCCGGCCTGAGGGACGTGGACTACCTGACCAACGAGACAATTCTGGAGATGGATACGCTTCCCGATTCGCTGCTCATCGTCGGCGGAGGACCGGAGGGCATGGAATTCGGGCAGATCTTTCGCCGATTTGGCGTTCGGGTCGCCGTGCTGCAGCGACGCGATCGCGTCCTGCCGCGCGAGGATCCCGACATCTCGCACGAGGTGGCCCATCTGCTGCGGGACGAGGGGGTTGAGATCTACACGAACACGGTTCCGACCCTGGTCACCCGAACGCCGTCCGGCGTCGCCGTCCAGGCCTCAGTCGACGGTCACGCGCAGGTGTTTGAGGCGCGCCGGATACTTCTCGCGGCAGGGCGCGCGCCCCACGGCGTGGCACAGATGAAACTTGCCACCGCCGGGATCGAGGGCGATTCGGAGCGCGGAGTCCGAGTGGACGAGGGGCTTCGGACGACCGCGCCCCATGTTTGGGCGATCGGCGACGTGATGGGGCGGATGCAGCATCAGCACTTCTCGGTCTACACCGGGCGGCTCGCGGCGCGCAACGCCGTCAGCGGCGCCGGCCTGAAATATGATACCGCCCACATTCCGGGCGCGGTGTTCACCGATCCCGAGGTCGCACGCGTCGGCCTCACTGTCGAGGAGGCGCTGAAGCGGGGCCACCGGGTGAAAGTAGGGCAGCAACCGGTGGCGGCGATCAGCCGCGCACAGGCCATCGGCGAGACCCGCGGGTTCATCAAACTGGTGGTGGATGCCGATACGGACCGGCTCCTCGGGATGCACGTGCTCGCGCCGATGGGCGCCGATCTTCTGCCGCAGGGTGTGCTGATGATGCGCGCGGACACCGTTGCCTCACTCCAGAACATCGTGTACATCCACCCCACGCTGTCCGAAGGCCTGAAGGCGGCGATCGCGAAAGTCGAGAGCGCGGCCCCCGCGGCGACGCACCGGGCCGACGAGGCCCGGACCTGCTCCTAGGGTACGTTCACGAACCCGCCGAGCATCGAGAAATCCGAGCGTCCGGCGCCGCGATCGCCGGACGCGTCCGCCTCGCAGGCACCCGTTCCCACTTCCGCGGCGCGGCATCCATCTTTCGATGCCCGGGCCCAGGAGTGGTACGAGGATAACCCGCTGCGGCGGTGGC
>DASSJA010000023.1:0-2467 GCA_035691445.1 Burkholderiales bacterium
GTCCAGGAGGACGACCGAGCGGCCGCGCGCGTCGTGCCCGGTGACGACTCGCCTCACTTTCAGTCCAGCTCGACGATCTTCTGCGGAAACTTGTGCAGCCTCTCCGCGACGCCCGTCTCTCCGATCAGGAAATTGTCGCAGCACCAGCTGTAGGTGCGCTCGGTGACGTAGGTCGGGTGGCACACCATGTTCATGTTCTTCGCGATCGCCATGGTCTCGTCGTGGCGCACCAGCGGCCGCTCGACCATGTCGTAGCCCTGGCCGTGCGAGTGCAGGCGCTTTTCCTCGGGGCGCTTGTTCTTCCTCATGAAGTCGTTGTACTCGGCGAAGATCTCGCTCGCCTTCGCCCCGGGCACGAGCCGCTCGAGCGTGAACTTCTGGGCCTCGAGGACGAACGCGAACTCGTCCTTCATCTCCTGCGAGGCCCGCCCGAGCACGCAGGTGCGGCCGAGCTCGGTGTAGAAGCCGCCCGGGCCGTTGTTCTCGATCAGGATGGTGAACTGGTCGCCCTCCCGCAGCACGCGGTTCTGCTGGTAGCGGTTCGCGAAGACCGCGGCGGTGCCGACGGGGCCGGAGCCGGCGAGGAACAATCCCTGCTCGCTGCCGTATCGGTGCCCGACGTGCTCCGCGACCGCGGCGACCTCGAGCTCGCGCATCCCCGGCTTGATCGCGGCGAAAGTCTCCTGCATCGCCTTGTCCTGCAGCATCGCGGTTTTCCGGATGCGCTCGAGCTCCTCCGGGCTCTTCACCGCCTTGATGCGGTCGACCATGTCCGAGGCGTCGGTGAACTTCGCCCGCGCGAGCTTGCGCCGGAGGTGATCGCCCAGCGCGAAGGACATCGCCGCGCGCCCGAGCAGCCCGATGGTTCCGCCGGCGTATTTCTCGAGGGCCTTTTCGGCGAGCTCGGCGTCGTAGTCGGCCGTATACGGGCAGGACGCGTAGGAGGGCATGCCGATGAAGCGCGCGGTGCCGCGGCGCACCGGGTCGCCCTGCGGACCGAACTCGCGCACCACGCCCATCGGTCCCTGTCCGATCACGGTCATGCGCTCGTCCTTCGGGAACACGACCGTCACGGGGTAGCCGTTGGTCGCGGGAACGTCGGTGAAGTACTTCACGTAGCCGCCCATCCAGTCGTTGTTCGATTGCATGATGAGCGCGTCGATCCCGTGGCCGGCCATCGCGGCGCGCACCGCGGCCCAGCGCCGCTCGAGCTCGGGCGTGGAGATCGGATGATTGATGCGTTCGTTCGCCGCCATGGCTAGCGTTTCACCACGTTGACCATGTGCTCGATGTCGCCCGCGAGAAATCTCCTGAAATTCTCCACCAGCGTGGGAAGCGCCTCTTCCGCGTACTGATCGTGGAAGCCGCCGAGGTGCGGCGTCACGATCACGTTCTCCATGCTCCAGAAGGGATGGTCCCCGGGCAGAGGCTCGTTCGCGAAGACGTCGAGCGCCGCCCCGGCGAGCCGGTTTTCCCGCAGGGCGCCGGCCAGGGCTTCTTCGTCGACTATCCCGCCTCGCGCGAGATTGACGAGATACGCCGACGGCTTCATCGCCGCGAGCACCCTGGCGCCGACGATGCCGTGCGTCTGCGGCGTGTAGGGGGTGAGCAGCACCAGGAAGTCCAGGCCGCTCACCGTTTTCTCCAGCTCGTCGCGGTGGACCATGCGGTCGAAGCCTTCCATGCTTCGCGGAGCGGAGCTGATGCCGACGACCGTCATGCCGAAGGATCTGCATTTCGGCGCGAGCGACCTGGCGATCGCGCCGACGCCGAAGATGCCGACCGTCTTCCCTTTCAGGAGGCGCGAGGGATAGCGCTCCCACTTGCGGGCGTTCCGTTGCCGCATCGCCCGCGGCAGGTCGCGCGCGAGCGCGAGCATCAGCATGATCGCCGCCTCCGGGACCGAGTCGCCGTGCAGCCCGTGCATGTTGGTGACGAGTACGCCTTCCCGGAACGGCGGCCGGTCGACGATGCCGTCGACTCCCGTTCCCAGGGCCTGGATCCACCGTAGCTTCCGTCCCTTTTCCAGGACGTGATCGGCCATGTGCGCGCCGAAGGTCAGGAGGATGTCGGCCTCATTGATGTAGGGATCGACCCTGGAGTGATGGTCGACGAGGTCGATGCCCAGATCCGGGAACGCTCCGCGCAGGCCGTGGTAGTACTGCATCCTGATTTTTTCCGGCAGGGTGAGCAGAATGAGCAGCCTGGTCATGGCTGGCACCGACCCGCATGTTACTTCATGAGCGGCGTTGGGGGGAGATACAATCCGCCCGCATGAAGTATAAGGACTACTACGCGGTGATGGGCCTCGAGCGCGGCGCGACCCCGGAGGAGATCAAGAGCGCCTACCGCAGGCTGGCGCGCAAGTATCATCCGGACGTCTCGAAGGAGCCGAACGCCGAGGAAAGGTTCAAGGAGATCGGCGAGGCCTACGAGACGCTGAAGGACCCGCAGAAGCGCGCCGCCT
>DASSJA010000024.1:0-4014 GCA_035691445.1 Burkholderiales bacterium
GGTGCGCTCGGCCATCCACAGCGGCAAGGGGCCGCTGTTCTACCAGGTGAAGGTGAAGCGCGACGCGGTACCGCTGGTCCTGCCGCCGCGCGACGGCGGCTTGCTCAAGCACCGCTTCCGCGAAGCGCTCCTCGGCAGGAAGGCCGCAGCCGAGTAGCTCAGCCTATTGCTCCATCGAGCTCGCGGCGAATACTTCTTCGAGCGTCACCGGGCGCGGAGTCAGCCCCTGCTCATGCGAGTAGCGAGCCGCTGTCTCGAGCACCGGCCGATTCGCCCTGATGCCGTGCCGGACGAGCGGCGCGCGCAGGGCGTCTCGCGCCTCGCGCGTGAGCAGGCCCGCCGCGCAGTGGTACTCCGCGTGCGCGAGCCTGTCACGATCCGCCATGTCGTTGGCGCGCTCGAACGCCTTGTAGAGATTCAACACGACCCAGGGATGCTTCTCGGCGAGCTCCTTCCGGATCACCATGCCGTGGTTGATGGGGAAGAGGCCGGTCTTGCGGTAGTAGCGGATGCCCTCGGCGACCGGATCGGGAAACAGCGGCTTGATCGCCGGGTGGTTCCACAGGTCCGCGGTGCTCCGGTCCACCAGATTGCGATTCACGATGTAGTGAATGACGGCGTCGAGCTCTCCGGAGAGCATCATGCTTCCGATGCTCTTCTCCGGCGGAATCTGCTCGATCGTCACGCCCGGCGGCGGCGTGAAGCCGACCGCCCCGCGGTGGCTGTGCGAGGGAGTGCGCTCCATCCAGAACTCCATGTCCCGCGGAGCGACGCCGAACTCGTGATCCAGCGCGCCGCGGGTCCACAGGGCCGCGGTCTGCTGGTACTCGGGAACGCCGACCCGCCGGCCCTTCAAATCGGCCGGCCGCTCGATTCCCGCCTCCTTCCTCACGAGGATCTCCGCGTGGAAGAATTTCCGGGTCGTGAAAATCGGCAGGCCGACCCAGCGGTCGTCGCCTTTCGACCTGGCCATGAGCAGCGAGGAAAACGACATCTCGGACACGTCGAAATCCGCGAAGCGCAGCTGCCTCCAGAAAAGCTCCGACGGATGAACGGCGCTCGGGATGAGATCGATCCCGTCCGGACGGACCTTGCCGTCGAAGATCGGCCAGGTCCTCGGATTCGAAGCCATGGCGATGCTGATGGGTATGTTCATGGGCCTCCCGACGGGCAGAGTGTACTGAAAAGGCCGCCCCGAAGCTGACACGAATCCCGGCGCTGCCCTAGAATGAAAGGCCGAGTGAAGCGGGAAATCGCATGGCGGACCTGAGCAACTGGGCGTTTCCACCCGAGATGCAGCCCAACGCCGAGGAAGCGCGCTTCGATCTCGACGGCGCACTGGACTCCATGGTGCTGCTGCGCGCCGAGGTTCCCGAGGACGCGTTCACCGCCGGCATCCTCGGCACCGAACGCGTCGGCAACGGCGTCGTCATCCGCGACGACGGCCTCGTGCTCACCATCGGTTACCTGATCACCGAGGCGACCACGATCTGGCTGAATACGAACAAGGGCACGGCGGTTGCCGGCCATCCGCTCGCTTACGATCAACCGACCGGTCTCGGCCTGATTCAGCCCCTGGGCAGGCTGGGCGCGCCGGCGCTTTCACGGGGCAGCGCCGCGTCGTGCCGCGTGGGCGACGACGTCGTCCTGGCCGGCCACGGCGGCCGCAGGCACGCGCTCAAGGCGCGGCTCATCGCCAAGCGCGAGTTCGCCGGCTACTGGGAGTACGTCCTGGACGAAGCGCTCTTCACCGCCCCGGCGCACCCACACTGGAGCGGGGCCGCGCTGATCAGCGCGGACGGGCGCCTGCTCGGCGTCGGCTCCCTCATGGTCCAGGAGGAGCTCGGCGGACGCACCGTGCAGGGCAATATGATCGTGCCGATCGACCTACTCGAGCCCATTTTCGAGGACCTGCTGAAGCTCGGCCGGGCCCGGCGGCCGGCGCGCCCCTGGCTCGGCCTGTACGCGACCGAAGTGAAGGGGCACGTCGTGGTTTCCGGGCTCGCGGGGAGCGGCCCGGCGGAACGCGCGGGAGTGCAGGTGGGAGACATCGTGATCGAGGTTGCCGGCGGACGCGTCAACGGGCTCGCGGACCTGTTCCGGAAGATCTGGAGCCTCGGCGCGGCGGGAGTCGAGGTGCCCATGACCCTGGTGCGCGAAGGTTCCGTCTCCCGTGTTCGAGTGCCCTCGGCCGACCGCCAGGATCTCCTCAAGAAACCCTCCCTGCACTGACCCCGGAGCAACCTAGCCCGGATTCGAAGGTCCAAATTCGGCAAGGGGGCTCCGTGCGAGCGGCTCCCGCGTAGGCAAAGGAGCGCGGTGGAGAACCGGCAGCACGAACTGATGCGCCAGCAGATGATCGCCGAGGTCGTGGCGGACGCGGTGTTCCTCACCCCGCAGCTGGGCAAGTCTTCTTTCGATTCGCGAGTGATCGACGTGATGGGCCGGATTCCACGCCATGAATTCGTCCCGATCGAGCTGCAGGCCTACTCGTACATCAACTCGCCGCTGCCGGTCGGCTACGGCAAGACCGTCTCCCAGCCGTTCATCATCGCGCTCATGACCGATCTGCTCGAGCCGCAGAAAGGGGACACGGTGCTCGAGGTCGGCGCCGGCGTCGGCTACCAGGCGGCGATTCTGGCGGAGCTCGTCAAGCACGTCTACAGCATCGAGATCATCGAGGAGCTCGCGCACGACACGCGCCGGCGTCTCCAGCGCCTGGGCTATCACAATGTCGAGGTCGGCGTCGGCAACGGCTACTACGGATGGAGCGAGCACGCGCCCTACGACAAGATCATGGTCACCGCCGCCCCCGATCTCATCCCGCCGCCGCTCATCGGCCAGCTCAAGCCCGGCGGAAAAATGGTGATCCCCGCCGGAATTCCGGACAAGCAGCAACTCATGCTCCTGGAGAAATCCGCGGACGGCAAACTCGCCACCCGCGAAGTGCTGCCGGTGCGCTTCTCCGAGCTCGAGGAGGGCGGGAACGCGGCCGGCGCGGCCTGAGCTTTCCCGGTCGCGTCATAAGGTCTTCCTTACGCCGCCTCCTTCTCGTCGTCCCAGGCCTTGTCCGGCAGCGGCAACCCCGCGAGATCCGCGGCCGTCAGCCTGCGGTCGGGCTCGATGTCCAGCGACTCGAGGATCAGCATCAGCTGGCGCGTGTGCTGCGTCGGGTGCCACACGGTGCGCTCGAGCACCAGGTGAAGCGGCTGCTTGCCGAAGTAGGTGTCCATCGTCTGCGAGCAGGCGCGGTCGGGAAAGGCCGCCCACCATTTCTGGAAGCGCGCGAGCACGCTCTCCCCGAAGCTCGCGATGGCCTCGCCCGTGCGCAGGGTGGGCGCCTCCTGCATGATCCGCTCGTAGGTCAGCTCGCGGCCGTCCTGCATCGACTCGAGGAAACCCTCGACGATGCGGAACACGTGGTGGCACAGCACGCGGATCGGCCGGTTGCGGTTGCGGAACGGCTTGTCGAACCACGCGGGCGGGATCTGCCGGATGTAGCGGCAGGCGGCGGGCAGCACGATCTCGAGCTTGCTGACCAGCTCCTCGGGGCTCAGCCGCTCCTGCTGCTTCACCTTCAGGCCGAGGAACGCGATGACGTCGGCGAGGCTCTGGGCGAAAACGAATTTCCCGCCGCGCGCGACCACCGGAACGCTGCGCGCTCCGAGCTTGCGCAACTCTTCCATGCCGGCGGCGTTGCCGTGCACGTTGATCGACTCGTAGTCCACGCCGCTCTTGGTGAGAAACTCCTTGGTCCTGAGGCAACTCGTGCACCCAGGCTGCCAGAAGACCTTGACTCGTTCGGTTTGCAGCATGTTGGAACTCCCGATGAAGCGTAAAGGATAGCGCTCCTGTTCCGGCAAAGCCACCGGCGTTCCGGATGGCAGACCGGGCCATGCTACGATTCCCGCCGAGGAGGAAGCATGGACAAGCGATGGATTGCCGCGCTCGCCGCTTCGGTCGTGTCCGCCGCCCTGGCCGCGGGCCCCGACACCGTTCGCGTCAACACTTTCC
>DASSJA010000025.1:0-2443 GCA_035691445.1 Burkholderiales bacterium
TGTCGTCTGCGAGGCGGCCATGGCGGGCGTGCCCGTCATCGCCTCCCGGATATCGGGGAACATCGGCATGCTCGGCCCCGGCTATCCCGGCTACTATCGGCTCGGTGACGAGCGCTCCCTCGCGCGCCAAATCCGCCGCGCGGCGCTCGACCCTGCCCACTACGCGCGCCTGAAGCGCCTGGTTGCGGCCCGGCGTGCGCTGTTTCGCCCGGCCGCGGAGCGGGAAAGCCTGCGCAAGCTCCTCGCGGAGCTCGCGCGCCCTCAGCGTCCGCGCTCCAGGATCGCCCGGACCGGAGCGAAGCTGCGGCGATAGGCTTCGCATACGCCGTAGCGTCGCAGGGCCCTGAGATGCCGCGGGGTCGGGTAGCCCTTGTGCGCGTCGAAGCCGTACTGGGGGAAGCGCTCGTGCAGCCGGCACATTTCGGCATCGCGCGCCGTCTTCGCGAGGATCGAGGCCGCCGCGATGACCTTGATCTTCGCGTCTCCGTCGACGACCGCCCGGGACGGAAAGGCGAGCTTCGGGCAATGTAGGCCGTCGAGCAGGACTTCGTCGGGTGCGACGTCCAGGGACTGCACGGCACGGCGCATCGCGAGGAGGCTCGCCTGAAGGATGTTCAAGGCGTCGATTTCCTCGACGCTCGCCCAGGCGACCGCCCAAACGAGGGCTCTCGCCTTGATGAGCGCGGCGAGGCGCTCGCGCTGCCGCGCGCTCAGCACCTTGGAATCGGCGATCCCGCCCGGTGCGCGCCGGCCCGGGGCAAAAATCACCGCCGCCGCGTAAACAGGCCCGGCGAGCGGGCCCCGGCCGGCTTCGTCGACGCCGCAGATCAGGCGGGCCGCAGCCACGGCAGGACCGCTTCGCTGATCCGGGCACCCGTGTCCCGGCGCAGGAGACGGCGTATGCGGTCGAGGCGCTCGGGAAGCTTGCGCGTAACGACGGGGTCGTTGAGCGAGTTCAGCACTGCCTGCGCGAGGTTCTCCGGGGTCGCCTCGTCCTGCAGGATCTCCGGCACGAGAAATTCGCCGGCGATGATGTTGGGCAGGCCCACCCAGGACAGGTATCCCATTTTCGACATCAAGCGGTAGGTGGATCCGGCCATCTTGTACGTGATCACCATGGGCTTGCGCACGAGCGCTGCCTCCAAGGTCGCGGTCCCGCTCGCCACCAGCGCCACGTCGCACGCCTCCAGCGCGTCGCGCGCGTGGCCGAACAAGACGGTTATCGGCAGCTGCGACGCGTCGGCGGCGTAGATCGCTTCTTCGAAGATGGCGCGCGTCTCCCGGCTCACGAGGGGCACCAGAAAATGCGCCGACGGCTGCCGCGCCGCGATCAGCTTGGCGGTGTGCACGAAGCATGATGCCATGTAGCGCAATTCAGACTGCCGGCTGCCCGGCAGGAGCGCGATGACCTTAAGCGCCGGGGCCAGACGCAGCTGCTCGCGCGCGGCCGCCGAACCGTCCTCGTCGGAAGTCGAATCGGCCAGCGGATGGCCGACGTAAGCCACCGGCACCCCCGCGTCGCGGTAGAGCGGTTCCTCGAAGGGGAACAGCACCAGCATCTTGTCGACGGAAGCGGCGATCGCGGACATCCGCCCCCCACGCCAGGCCCAGAGCGAGGGGCTCACATAGTGCACGGTCGGGATGCCAGAGTGTTTCAGCTTCCGCTCGAGGCTCAGGTTGAAGTCCGGAGCGTCAACCCCGATGAACAGCTTCGGCCTCGCGGCCCGGAGACGCCGAAGCAGCTTGCGGCGGATCGCATGGATTTCGGGGAAATGCCGCAACACCTCAGCGTAGCCCCGCACGGCCAGCTTCTCCATCGGGAACCACGAATCGAAACCTTCCGCCGCCATCTTCGGGCCGCCGATCCCGGCGAAGCTCAATCCCGGAACGCGTTCGCGCAAGGCGGCGATGAGATGGGCACCGAGAAAGTCCCCGGAGGCCTCCCCGGCTACCATGCCCACGACCATGGAATCGCCTCCCACCGCGGCTAGCGAACGATGCCCCGCCGCGAGCGCTCCAGGAAATCGACGAGCACCTGCAGCTGCGGCGCCTTCGCCGCCTGTCCGGTCAGCTTGCGCCGCGCTTCCCCGAGCGCAAGCCCGGACCGGTATAGCGTCTTGTAGGCGCGCTTGATCGCGGTGATCTGATCCGCGCTGAATCCGCGCCGTTTCAATCCCTCGGCGTTGATCCCGAAGGGCTTGGCGGTGTTGCCCGCCGCCATGACGTAAGGCGGCAAATCCTGCAGAAGCACCGTCGCGACGCCCGTGATGGAATGCGCGCCGATCGAGACGAACTGATGCGCGCCGGTAAACCCGCCCAGCACGGCATAATCGCCGACGTGGACGTGGCCCGCCAAGGTCGCGACGTTGGCGAAAGTCGTGTTATTCCCCACCTGGCAATCATGCGCGATGTGCACGTAAGCCATGATCCAGTTGTCGTTGCC
>DASSJA010000026.1:0-8228 GCA_035691445.1 Burkholderiales bacterium
CTCGGCGAGCGATTTCGCCGGAAACGAGGGGTTGACGGCGATCACCATCGGAAACTGCGCGAGCATGGTGATCGCGGCGAAGTCGCGCACGGTGTCGTAGGGATGACTCGCCATGATCGCCGGATTGATCGTCATCTGGCCCGACGCGCCGACGAGCAGCGTATAGCCGTCCGGGGCGGACTTAGCGACGGCTTCACCGGCGAGGATGCCCGTCGCCCCGGGGCGGTTCTCGACCACGATCGGCGTCCCGAGCGACTCCTGCAGCTTCGCCGAATAGACGCGCGCGCTCAGGTCTATGCCGCCGCCGGGGGGAAACCCGACGACCAGGCGGATGGGCTTGCTCGGATAATTCCCCTGGGCGTGCGCGCCGGGCGCGAGCGCGAGGAGCGCGAGGGCGAGGACTGCGAGCGCGCGCCGGCGGCGCAAGGGGGGCCCCTCAGAACGTGTAGGCGAGACCCAGCGAGATCACCGGGTAGTACTTGAAGCTGTGCAGGCTGTCGTCCAGCCTGGCCTGCTCGGCGGCCGCGTCGCTCTGGATTTGCGTGCAGGTGGCGGGTGGTGTCGCCGCGCCGCAGGTCGCGTCGATGTGCGACTTGGGGCTGCCCTGGAATAGCACGCCCAAGTCGAAGATGAGCGACAGGCCGCTGTTGATCGGGCGTCCATAGCCGATGCCGAAATAGGGCACGGTGCGCTTGAAATCCACCTTGGCGTCGAGCGAACCGACGTCCGAGGCGTTGTAAGTCGTGCCGTTGATGACGAAAGTCCCTCCGGTCGGCTGGCCATGCATCGTCAATTTGTTGCCGTTTACGATCGCGCCGGCGGTGATGCGGAAATTGTTGGCGAAGGGAAACAAGTCGAGCGACAGGCTGGTGGTCTGGAGCTTGAGCTTGGCGTCGTACTCGATGTTGTCCTCGGTCCTCGACTGCGTGCGGTTGTAGGCGTCCGCGTTCACGCGGAACCCGGTGTGGGGGCCCAGAGCGTGCGAGAGCTCCACTCCGCCGCCCAGCGTCCCGGCGCGGATGCCGAGCGAGGTATCCGCGAGCGCCGCCGCGGGCAGGGTGAGCAGGGGCGCGAGCAGCACTGCTGCAAGTCGTTTTCTCATGGTCTTCTCCCTTCGTCGAGTCGCTTCGTCGCGACTCGGCCCATTCTATAGCAAGCCGGGGAGTCGCCCGCTCAATCCGCGGTCGCGCCGGTCTTTTTTATCACTTTGCCCCAGCGTTCGACTTCGGAGCGCATCAGGTTCGAGAGCGCCGAGGGTGACGCGCCGATCGGCTGGAAGTACAGCCGTATCATCTTGTCGCGCACCTCGTCCGAGCGCACGATGGCGACCAGCTCGCGGCTCAGGCGCTCGACCACTGCCTTCGGCGTCTTCGCCGGCGCGACCACTCCCTGCCAGGCGGTCGAGACGACCCCCGGGTAGCCCTCTTCGGCGAGGGTCGGATATTCCGGGAGCACGACGCTCCGCACGCTGGTCGTCACCGCGAGCGCCTTCAGCCGTCCCGACCGCACCAGCGGGATCGCCGTCGCCGGGACGACGAATCCCGCGGCGATCTGTCCGGAGACGATCGCGGCGTTGACTTGGGGACTGCCCGGGTAGGGGACGTGGACGAGGTCAATCCCCGCCGTCTCCTTGAAAAGCTCCATGGTGAGATGCGAGGCGCTGCCGTTGCCGACCGAGCCGTAGTTGAGCTTGCCCGGCTGCGATTTCGCGAGCGCGACGAGCTCCTTCACCGAATCGACACCGAGCTTCGGGTCGACGACCAGCAGGTTGGGGCTGGCGGCGACCAGGCAGACCGGCGCCAGGTCCCTGAGCGGGTCGTACTCCATCTTCCGGTAGAGCACGGAATTGACCGCGAGCGGCCCCGGAATCGAGAAGCCGATGGTGTAGCCGTCCGGCGCCGCCCTGGCGACGAGCGCGGTCCCGAGGTTGCCTCCCGCGCCGGGGCGGTTTTCGACGACGACCGGCTGGCCGAGCGCCGGGGCGAGCTTTTCCGTCAGGATGCGCGCGATCAGGTCGGGCGAGCTGCCGGCGGGGAAGGGCACGATCAGGTGGATCGGCCGCGCGGGCCAGCCCTGCGCGGACTGCGCCAGGGCTCCAACGCACGCCAGAACGAGCGCGACCGAGGATAGAAGGCGCATCGCTCTCAGCGGCGCTTGTTGAGGAAAGTCGCGAGCGCGCGGTTGAAAGCCGCCGGCTGCTCGAGGTTGGACAGGTGCGACGCCGAGGGGATGATCACGAGCTCCGATCCCGGCAGCGCCGCGTGGATCTCGCGCGACAGCGCGACCGGGGTGCCCGCGTCCTGCTCGCCCACCATCACGAGAGTCGGGCATTTCACCTCCTTGAGCCTGTCGGTCACATTGATCTTGGGGATCGCGCCGCAGCAGCCGACGTAGCCGGAGACGGGCGTCGCACGGATCATCGCGCTCACGCGCGCGGTCACCTCGGGATGACTCTTGCGGAAGGGCTCGGTGAACCAGCGCCCCAGGGTCGATTCGACCAGCGCCTCCATCCCTTGAGTCTGCGCGGTCTTTATCCGGCCCTGCCAGAGCGGCAAGGCCTCGGGCCCGTAGCGGCTGGTGGTGTCGGCGAGCACCATGGTCGCGAACATGCCCGGAAACTTGAGCGCGAAGGTCTGGCCGATCATCCCGCCCATCGACAGGCCCACCCAATGGCAGCGCTCGACGCCCAGGCCCTGCAGGAGGCCGTGCACGTCGTAGGCGAGCATCTCGAGGGTGTACTCGCCCACAGGCGCGTCGCTCTTGCCGTGGCCGCGCGTGTCGAAGCGCAGCACCTTGAAGTTGCGCCTCAGCACTGCCGCCTGCTCGTCCCACATGCTCAAGTCGCAGGCGAGCGAATGGCTCATCACCAGCCAGGGACCGCTGCCTTCCACCGTGTAGTTCAGTTCGATGCCGTTGGTCTTGATTTTCATGTTTTGCTCGTCATCTCCTGTCGTCGTTGCGCCGTGCCGCCGTTCCGCCGCGCCAGATAGTCGGCGTAGGCCGCGGCGATCCCCGTCCTGAGGTCGATCCGCGGCGACCAGCCGAGCGCCCGGAGCCGGCCGACGTCGAGCAGTTTGCGCGGCGTTCCGTCCGGCTTGCCCGTGTCGAACTCGAGCGCTCCCTGAAATCCGACCACGGATGCCACCACGCGAGCGAGATCGGCGATGGTTTGGTCCTCGCCGCAGCCGACGTTGATGAGCGGGAATTCGCCGGGGCCCCGCAGGATCCCGTCGAACGCCCCGTCGGGAAGGTTCATCATCATCACACAGGCGTCGGCCATGTCGTCGCTGTGCAGGAACTCCCGCCGCGGCGAGCCCGTCCCCCAGATCACCACGCGGCCGAGCCCGCCCGCCTTGGCCTCGTGCATCTTGTGTATCAGCGCCGGCAGCACGTGCGCGCTCGCCGGATCGTAGTTGTCGCCGGGCCCGTACAGATTCGTCGGCATGGCGGCGAGGTAGCGCGTGCCGTACTGGCGGTTATAGCTGCGGCACATCTCGACGCCCGCGATCTTGGCGACGGCGTAGGCGCGGTTGGTGAGTTCCAGCGGGCCGGTGAGCAGGTACTCTTCCTTGATCGGCTGCGGACAATCGCGGGGATAGATGCACGACGATCCGAGGAAAAGCAGGCGCCTGACGCCGCTGCGCCAGGCCTCGTGGATCACGTTGGTCTGCACGGCGAGGTTCGACTGGATGAATTCCGCGGGGTAGGTGCTGTTCGCGAGGATCCCCCCCACCCTCGCTGCCGCGAGGAAAACATAGACGGGCTTCTCCTTTTCGAAGAATCTCCGGACACCCGCCTGGTCGGTCAGCTCCAGCTCGGCGTGCGCCCGCGTCAGAAGATTCCGGTAGTCCATTGCCTTCAGGCGCCGCAGTATCGCAGACCCGGCGAGACCGAGGTGGCCGGCGACGTAGATGCGCGCGTTCGATTCCATTGCCGGGGCGCTACTCTCGGCTCGGTACGTCGGCAAAACCGCGCTGTTTCGCGAGCAGCTCGCGCTCGGCTTCCTTGAGATCCTCGCGGACCATCTCCGTCACCAGCTCCCGAAAGCGGATTTTCGGGTTCCAGCCGAGCCGCTCGCGGGCCTTGCTCGCGTCGCCAACGAGGCTGTCCACCTCGGTGGGGCGGAAGTGGCGCGGATCGACGGCGACGATGCAGCGGCCCTTGTGGTCGAATCCACGCTCCTCCGCCCCCTTTCCCCGCCAACTGATCTGCATGCCGAGCTCTCTCGCCGTGGCCACGACGAACTCGCGCACGGTATGCTGCTCGCCGGTGGCGATCACGAAATCCTCGGGCTTTTCCTGCTGCAACATCAGCCACTGCGCCTCCATGTACTCGCGCGCGTGGCCCCAGTCCCGTCGCGCCTCGAGATTCCCGAGATAGAGGCGATCTTCGAGGCCGAGACTGATCCGGGTGAACGCCCGCGTGATCTTGCGGCTGACGAAGGTCTCGCCGCGGACCGGGGATTCGTGGTTGAACAGGAGGCCGTTGCAGGCGAAAAGGCCGTAGGCCTCGCGGTAGTTGACCGTGATCCAGTAGGCGTAGAGCTTCGCGACGCCGTAGGGCGAGCGCGGATAGAACGGCGTGCTCTCGGTCTGGGGCGTTTCGCGTGCGAGGCCGAAGAGCTCGGAAGTCGAAGCCTGGTAGAACCGCGTCTTCTCCTTGAGCCCGAGAATGCGGATCGCCTCGAGCAGCCTGAGTGCGCCCAGGGCATCCGCGTTCGCCGTGTACTCGGGCTCTTCGAACGACACCGCAACGTGGCTTTGCGCCGCGAGGTTGTAGATCTCGTCGGGCTGCGCCTGCGCGGTGATATGAACCAGGTTGCTCGAATCGGTCATGTCGCCGTGGTGGAGAATGAACCGGCGGCCCGCGACATGCGGGTCCTGATAGAGGTGATCGATGCGCCTGGTGTTGAACATCGACGTGCGGCGCTTGATGCCGTGCACTACGTACCCCTTGTCCAGGAGAAATTCGGCCAGATAAGCGCCGTCCTGGCCGGTGATTCCCGTGATCAGCGCGACCTTCGGACGACTCAAGAGCGCACTCCGGCGTGCGAGCACCAGGATTCCAAGCAGGCCGGGATTGAAATGCTCATTGGACTCACTCGGGAATCGAGTATACCGCGCCTCTTCTGGCGCACCCGGGCTTCGAGGCGATGCGGCACGACATCACGTTTCCCCGTACGTCGAAGCCGACGAATCCTCGATCTGCTGTGCCCCGCCTTCCGATCCACTATCAGTTCGACCCGGAGCAGACGATCAAGACCGGCGTGCACGGCGCGATCAGTATGCTGGGGCTGGCGAAGGCAAGCACCCGGCGGAGGCGAGAGCAACTTGGCGAAGTACACGGTGGTCTTGAGCAATCCCAGAACCGGAGTTGCGGAGGAGGGCTTGCCTCCAGGGGGCAGCGGGTAGATCGGCGAGCCTCCGGATGGCGCAGCATGCCCAATGGACTCTCTTGGATAATGGGTATAAGATTCAACGCCCTGCCGGCCGCTCCTGCAGGGATTTCGTAAGTTCCCGATCAGTTTTGGAAACGGATCTTATATGCGGACCAATTCTTTTCTGTTCGGAATAGGCCTCGGGATTCTGCTCGCAACGCCCGCCTGGGCGCAGCTCGAGTCCAATCAGCAAACGACCGGTGCACCCGCCGCGGTTCCCGCTCCGCAGGAGCCGATCCCGGTGATGCCGAGCCTCCAGGACATCCGCAGCCCCCTCACCACGATCACCAACCGGCCGCGCCCGATCACGCTGCCGACAACGGCGGGCGCGCCCGAAACCGGCCAGGCCGCGACCGCGCCGGGGGCGCGCGCCGCCTTCCCCGGCAGCGACCTGCAGCTGCGCATCCGCGAGTTCGAATTCGACCAGCTGAAGCGGGACCTCCTGGCCGAGCAGGGCGAGCGCAACGAATTCCAGCGCTTCGTCGCGCAGTCCACCGGCCGCGACCTGCCGATGTTCGGCGCCAACCTCTTCCGCACCGTTCCGAGCACCTTCGCCCCGGTCGAAAATGTTCCGGTCACTGCCGACTACGTCATCGGGCCCGGCGACGAGATCCAGATCCACGCCTGGGGGCAGATCGACGTCGACTTCAGCGCTACGGTGGAGCGCGACGGCGCGATCAGCGTGCCCAAGGTCGGCGTGATCAACGTCGCCGGGGTCAAGGCGAGCGACCTGTCGGCGTACCTGAAGACCGTGTTCGGTCGCACGTTCCGCAATTTCCAGCTCACCGCCACGCTCGGCAAGCTGCGCTCGATCCAGATCTTCGTCGTCGGGCAGGCCACGCGGCCGGGCACCTATACCGTCAGCTCGCTCTCGACGCTGGTGACCGCGGTGTTCGCCGCCGGCGGGCCGTCGAGCAAGGGCTCGATGCGCGACATCCAACTGAAGCGCGGCAACCAGGTCGTTGCGGAGTTCGACCTGTACGACCTGCTCCTCTCGGGTGACAAATCGCGGGACGCAAAGCTGCTCCCGGGCGACGTGATCTACATCCCGCCGGTGGGGCCGTTGGTCGCGGTCACGGGCAGCGTGAACGTGCCCGCTGTCTACGAGCTCAAGCAGACCACGGTGCTCTTCGACCTGCTCCGTTGGGCGGGCGGCCTCGCCACCACGGCCGCCGGGCAGAAAGCCACCGTCGAGCGCATCGAAGACCACAAGGCGCGCAAGGTCGAGGAGTTCCCGCTCGACATGGGCGGGCTTTCCCGGGCGGTGCGCGACGGCGATCTGGTCACCGTGTACTCGCTCGTGCCGCGCTTCGACAACGCCGTCGCGCTGCGCGGAGACGTCGCGCAGCCGGGCCGCTTCCCCTGGCACGAGGGCATGCGCGTGCTCGACCTCATTCCCGACCGAGAAGCGCTGCTCTCGCGCGATTACTGGGTCAAGCGCAACCAGGCGGTGGGCCTGGATCAGAGCATAACCAGCATCCTCAACCAGCAGGCCGCGACCGGCACCCGGCTCACGGTCGAGGATCTCAACCAGCGCCGCAAGCCCGAGGGCGAGCTCGACGCGACCATCGGCGACACCATACGCCGCGTGCAGACCGAATCCGAGGCGGCAAGATTCCTCGACCCGAACCAGACTTCCAGCGCGGTGCAGACGTCACGCGTGCAGCAGGCGAACAGGGACGAATCGGCGAAGCTCGAGGCGGCGAAAACCGACGCGCTGCGCCTGGTGAACCAGATCAAGCCCTCGCAGCGCGAGGTCAACTGGGACTACGCGGTAATCGAGCGCCTGAACCGCAACGACCTCACCACGTCGCTGATACCGTTCAACCTCGGCAAGGCGGTGGTCGACCGGGACCCCGGGCAGAACCTGCTTCTCCAGCCGGGCGACATCGTCACCGTCTTCTCCAAGGAAGACATCAGAGTGCCGATTTCGAGGCAGACCCGGTACGTCCGCCTGGAAGGGGAATTCCAGGGTTCGGGGGTCTATCAGATCGCGCCGGGCGAGACGCTCAAGGCATTGGTCGAGCGCGTGGGCGGCCTCACGCCCAACGCCTATCTCTACGGCGCCCAGTTCACGCGCGAATCGACGCGGCTGCAGCAGGAAAAGACCCTCGATGAGGCGCTCAACCGCCTGGAGCGCGACATCCAGCGCTTCAACACGCTGCGCGCGCAGAACGTGACCTCGCCGGAGGACGCCGCCTCGCTGAAGCAGCAGGCGGAAAACCAGCAGAGCCTGCTCTCGCGCCTGCGCCAGATCAAGCCGATCGGACGCATCGTGCTCGAGCTTCCCGAGGACGCGCAGGCGGCGAATCTCCCCGACCTGCCCCTGGAAGACGGCGACCGCTTCCTCGTCCCGCCGAAGCCCTCGATGGTCAGCGTGTTCGGCTCGGTGTACGCGGAGAGCTCGTATATCTACAAGCCCGACAAGCGCGTGCAGGACTACCTCACGCAGGCCGGTGGGCCGACCAAGAGCGCCGACGAGGGCAGCATCTACGTCCTGCGCGCTGACGGCTCGGTGAAAAGCAAGCAGCAGGAGGGCTTCTTCACGGCGTCGCTGGAACGCTCCCGCCTCATGCCGGGAGACAGCGTCGTCGTGCCCGAGGAGCTCGACCGCACCACGGTCACCCGGGCGCTCAAGGACATCTCGCAGATCTTCTACCAGTTCGGCCTGGGCGCAGCGGCGATCGAAGTCATCAGGACGACCCATTAGCTCGACGCGAGCCCCCGTCGAGGGGCGGCGAACGGCAGCGGGCGGAGGATACGCGGCTTGATCGACCACCATGCGTGAACA
>DASSJA010000027.1:0-2010 GCA_035691445.1 Burkholderiales bacterium
GAGCTCCCGACAGGGCTTCACGCTTCTGGAACTGCTGGTGGTCGTCGCCATCATCGGGCTACTCGTCGGGTACGTCGCGCCGCGCTACTTCGGGCAGGTCGGAAAATCCGAGGTCACCACCGCCAAGGCGCAGATCGACGCTCTGGAGAAAGCGCTCGACCAGTACCGCCTGGACACGGGCCACTATCCCTCGACCGAGCTCGGCCTGAGCGCCCTGGTCAACAAGCCGCAGAACGAGGCCAAATGGAACGGGCCTTATCTGCGGAAGGACGTGCCGCTCGATCCGTGGAGCAAACCCTACGTATACAAGCAGCCGGGCGAGCGGGGCGACTACGACATCATTTCCTACGGCAAGGACGGCCAGCCGGGGGGTACGGGTGAAAACGCCGACCTCACCAACCACTAGATGCGCGCCTAGACGATGCGTTTCGAGTTGAAGGCGGTGAATCTCGACGGTCGGGTCGAGGCGCTCGATCTGCACGGACTCGACCGGGCGAGCGCTGTTCAGCAGGCCGAGGGCCGCGGCTATACCGTGCTCTCGGTGCGCGCTCGCGCGGGGTTCGGCGTGCGCGCGGCGGGATCGCGTTTTCCCCTGAGCCTGTTCAGCCAGGAGCTGCTGGTCCTGATCAGGGCGGGGCTGCCGCTGGTCGAGGCGATCGAGACCCTGGCCGAGCGCGAGCGCCGCGGCGAGTTCCGCGCCCTGCTCGAGCGCGTGGCCGCGACCCTGCGCCAGGGCAATACGCTTTCCTCGGCCCTGCAGCAGTTCCCGCAGGCATTCCCTGCGCTGTACATCGCCACAGTCCAGGCGAGCGAGAGAACGAGCGATCTCGCGCCCGCCCTGCAGCGCTACGTCGCCTACCAGAGCCAGCTGGAGGCGATCCGCAAGCGCCTCGTCAACGCGGCGATCTATCCGGCGCTGCTCATCGGCGCCGGCACACTGGTGGGCCTGTTCCTGCTGCTGTACGTCGTGCCGCGCTTCAGCCGGATCTACGAGGAGCGCAGCGTCGACCTGCCCGTTTTCTCGAAGCTGCTCCTCGCCTGGGGCCAGATGGTCGAAGGCCACGGCGTCCTCGTGGTCGGGGTGATCGCCGCGCTCGCGATCGCCGCCTGGTACGCGCTGCGCAACGCCTCCGTGAAAGCGCGCATCGAAAACGCCTTGTGGAAGCTTCCCGCCGTCGGCGAGCGCCTGAAGCTGTACCAGCTGGCGCGCTTCTACCGCACCATCGGCATGCTGCTGCGCGGGGGCACGCCGCTCCTCGCCGCGCTGCAGATGAGCTCCGAGCTCCTCCACCCGCTGCTGCGTTCGCGCCTGGCGGCCGCGACCCGTTCGGTCAGCGAGGGGCGTCCCGTCTCCCAGTCCATGGAAGCCAGCGGCCTGACCACGACCATCGCGCTGCGCATGCTCGCGGTCGGCGAAAAAGGCGGAAACATGGGCGAGATGATGGAGCAGATCGCCGCGTTTCACGATGAGGAGATCTCGCGCTGGGTCGATTGGTTCACGCGCTTGTTCGAGCCCCTGCTCATGGCGGCGATCGGCCTGGTGATCGGCGCGATCGTCGTGCTCATGTACATGCCCATCTTCGAGCTCGCCGGGAGCCTGCAGTGAGCGTGGTCGAGGCGAAGCCCATCGGCCCGCGCGAGATCGAGGATGCCCGCGCGGCGGCTGCCGCCGCGCGGCAGCGGCTCGTCGAAGTCCTCGAGGCCCGGCTCGGCCTGGATCCCGACGCGTTCGTCGCGCGGCTCGGCGCGACCCTCAAGGTACCGGTGATGCACATGGAGGAGCTGCGCGGCGCGGCGCCCGCCTTCGACGTGCTGCCCTTCAGCGAAGGCTCGCAGCGGGGCTGCGCCCTCCTGCGAGACGAGGGCGGCGCGCTCCTGCTGGTCACCGACGATCCCTTTTCGGCCGACCAGCAGGCCTGGGCGGAGGAGCGCATCCGGCAGACGTTCTCCTGGCGCCTCGCGCACCGGGGCGATCTGGTGGCGTATCTGGCGAGCCACGAGGAGACCTTG
>DASSJA010000028.1:0-2231 GCA_035691445.1 Burkholderiales bacterium
TTCGTCGAGCACGACGTGCGCAATTTCTACTCGGCGTCGATCTCCGGATACCACATCGCCGAGGCCGGCGCGAATCCGATCTCGCAGCTCGCGTTCACGCTCGCCAACGGCTTCACTTTCGTCGAGGCCTACCTCGCGCGCGGCATGAAGATCGACGAATTCGCGCCCAACCTGTCGTTCTTCTTCAGCTACGGCATGGAGCCCGAGTACGCGGTGCTCGGCCGGGTGGCGCGCCGGATCTGGGCGGTCGCGATGCGCGACAAGTACGGCGCCAACGAGCGCAGCCAGAAGCTCAAGTTCCACTCGCAGACCTCGGGACGCTCGCTGCACGCCCAGGAGATCGCGTTCAACGACATCCGCACGACGCTGCAGGCCCTGATCTCGATCTACGACAACACCAACTCGCTGCACACTAACGCGTACAACGAGGCGATCACCACGCCGACCGAGGAGTCGGTGCGCCGCGCGATGGCGATCCAGCTGATCGTCAACAAGGAGTGGGGTCTGGCGAAGAACCAGAACCCGAACCAGGGGAGCTTCATCCTCGATGAGCTGACCGACCTCGTCGAGGAGGCGGTGCTGAAGGAATTCGAGGCGATCGCCGAGCGCGGCGGCGTGCTCGGAGCCATGGAGACCGGCTACCAGCGCGGCAAGATCCAGGAAGAGTCCATGACTTACGAACACGGGAAGCACGACGGCTCCTACCCCATCGTCGGCGTCAACACCTTCCGCAATCCGGGGGCGGATCCGGTTCCGCGGAAGCTCGAGCTGATCCGTTCGACCGAGGAGGAAAAGCAGTCGCAGCTCGCGCGCCTCTCCGAATTCCACCGGCGCCACGAAGGGGAATCGGGGCCCATGCTCCGACGCGTGCAGGAGGCGGTGATCCGCGACGAGAACGTGTTCGCCGTCCTGATGGACGCCGTGCGCGTGGCATCGCTCGGTCAGATCACCCATGCGCTGTTCGAGGTCGGGGGGCAGTACCGCAGGAACATGTGACGCGCCGAAGCGCGTCCATCCCGTCACGCTCAGCCGCAGCCCGGAGCTTTGCATCCGGGCGGGAAATCCCCTGTAATATCGGTGCTCTGCGGCCGGCCCGGCGCCGCCGCCGATCCATTTTCCAGGGAGGCTCCCGGTGCGAGAGGATTCGCTCGAAACGTTTCCCCGCCTGCTGCTCGAGCGGGCCAGGCGGACGCCGGGCAAGATTGCGATCCGCGAGAAGGACCTCGGCATCTGGCAGAGCTGGGCGTGGTCCCGGGTCCTCGAGGAAGTGCGCGTGCTCGCCTGCGGCCTGGCCGCGCAGGGATTCAAGCGCGGCGACCGCCTCGCCGTCGTCGGCGACAACCGGCCGCGCCTGTACATGTCGATGATGGCCGCGCAGGCGCTGGGCGGGATCCCGGTGCCGCTCTATCAGGACGCGGTCGCGGGGGAAATGGCGTTCGTGCTCGAGGATGCCGAGATCGAGTACGCCGTCGCGGAAGACCAGGAGCAGGTCGACAAGCTCCTCGAGATCCTGGCGCAGCGGCCGCGCCTGCGGCGCATCTACTTCGACGATCCGCGCGGGCTGCGTCACTACGCTCAGGGGCAGCTGATGAGCCTGGAGAGCCTCGAGGCGATCGGGCGCGATTTCGCCGCGCGCAACCCCGAATTCTTTTCCGGCGAAATCGACAAGGGCCGCGCGTCGGATGTCGCCGTGATCCTCTACACCTCGGGTACCACCGGGCACCCGAAGGGCGTGGCGCAGACGCACGCCGCGATGATCGCCACGGCACAGGTGCTGGTCGAGTTCGACGGGATCGGCGCGAGCGACGATCTGCTCTGCTACCTGCCCATGGCGTGGGTGGGTGATTTTCTCTACTCCTACGCGCAGGTGCACATCGCCGGATTCTGCCTGAACTGCCCGGAGTCGCCCGAGACGGTGATGACCGATCTGCGCGAGATCGGGCCGACGTATTTTTTCGCGCCGCCCCGCATCTACGAGAACATACTGACCCAGGTGATGATCCGTATCGAGGACGCCGGCTGGGCGAAGCGCAGCATGTTCCATGCCTTCATGCGCATCGCCAAGCACGCGGGCATGAAGATCCTCGAGGGCAGGCGCGTGCCGCCCGTCGACAGGCTGCTTTACCGCCTGGGCGAGCTGCTCGTCTACGGCCCCCTGAAGAACGTGCTCGGCCTCTCGCGCCTCCGCGTCGCCTATACGGGCGGCGAGGAGATCGGACCGGACCTGTTCG